>JASIJX010000175.1 GCA_030049955.1 Acidobacteriaceae bacterium | reverse complement strand
GGATCGAAGCGTTTTCCTCGAGGGCGGTAAAGCTGCGGCCGCTGTTCGCTGACTGGTTTCAGCAGAAGTACGGACACCGGGAAGGCGAATACAACATCGTGGACGATACGGATGTTCTTGAGCAGTTGAGAGGGCGCGATCCGTTGCACCAGTCACTGTATCTGTGGTCGAAGACGGTTATGGCTGGATACATTCTGACGATGCTCGGTGATCGCATGGAGATGGCGCATTCGGTCGAGGGCCGTGTTCCCTTCCTCGATCACAAGCTGGTGACGCTGATTGCCAGTCAGCCTGTGAACCAAAAGATTCGCGGAATGACCGAAAAGTATGTGTTGCGCGAGGCGGCGAAAGACGTGATCACCGAGACCGTGTACAAGCGGCAGAAGCATCCGTTCCTGAGCCCGCCGGCAACGCTGAATCCCGATGATACGTTCCAGACGCTCGTGCAGGACACGCTGCGCGGCGAAACCATGCGGTCCATCCCCTTCTTCAGTCAGAAAGCGATAGTGGCTCTGCTCGACAGGCTGCCGGAGATGGATGCGGGCGCACGGACAGCCTTTGACCAGTTGCTGATGTACCTTTTGAGCCTGTGCGTGCTGCAGGAGCGGTTCGGATTGTCCAGCGTGGAAGTTCACGAGGCGAAGGAAGCCGGTGCACCGGCAGATTGAAGCACATGTCCAGCGGTCTCTCGTCGCCCAACACCAATCGCACATCGGAACTGTGAACCGCCAACCAATATGCTGCGTCATGAAGCGAAAGCGCAGCCCGGTCGACAAAACGAGCCATGCGCCGAAAGTCGCTATTGCGAACTCTCCGCTTCCTGTCGCGGTTGCGCCCACTCATATGCCGCGCCCAGCCACGATCGTTGCGTGGCAGCCTCGGGCAGGTGAGGCGTCAGCGCCCATATTCCGATCCACGCCAGCGCTACGAGATTCGGAAACAGCAGCGGCGCCAGCGGTGGCGCGCCGTTCACCAGCTTCTCCCAAAACGTGTGCCCGGGCTCAATCAGGTTCGCCCGCAGGTGGAACCAGAACCCAAGCACGCCGGCCGCAGCCTGCAACAGCATCACGACGCAACAGACGTCGAGAAAGCGCCGCGTAACGGGAAGCAGGATCGGCACCAGCAAAAATCCCGTTGCCAGCGCAGACGAAATGACGGGAATCCACTCTGTGCGCAAAAAGAAGCCATTTTCGGCGTGATCCGTAAGGCTGAGCACAAAGTTTCCAAAGAACCCGCCCAGCGCCATCAGCAGCACCCACCGCGCCCACTCCACTGTTCGCGGTGCAGTCATTCGATTCATCAGAAGCAAAAAGCCTAAACCGGTATACGCGAGCGGCGCCGCAAACGGAGCCGCATAGGTGAGGCTGCGCAGCGTGCGATCCAGAAAAAAGCTGCTTTCCAGGTGGTAAATGACGCCGGCCAGACCAATGAGCACGGCGCACCAACCCACGATCAGGCCGAGAATGCGCCACGGCCGCGGCTTCTTCATCGCCCAGTGCAGAGCGATGCCGATCGCCAGAACCACCGGCGCTATGAGCGAGAAGTAAAACGGAATATACTCCGCGCTCCTGCGGAACTGGTTCGTGGAATGGGCGATATAAATATCGATGGCCAGAATGGCGATGTTCGCCGTCACGAAAAGCTCGACCCAGAGCACGAAATCGTGTGCCCAGCGCAGCCGCGGATCACGCAGCACGCGCTGGGCTCTGCCGGTCAGGCTACGGGCGGCCATGCTCTCTCCGCAAACGCGCCGCTTCGCTTTCAAGGTCGACACTCTTGGCGAAGAGTTCGTAATTGCCGTGCCACTGCACAAAGTCCGACCCGCCCATAAACGCTCCGTGCTTGGTCGTGCGTCCGTCGTAATGCCACAAGTTGAAATAGGTAAAGTCGATGGGCTGCGTAAAAGGCTTATTGGGCAGAATACCGTCCTTGTGCAGTCCGTCGATAATGGCCTTCGCAGCCAGCACCTTTGCGTTCGTGCTGGCAACCACCTGTTCGGCTTGCGCGTACACGCGATCGACAAGTGCCTGCGTATGGCATTGTGTGCATACTTGTTTCATATTGATCTGCGCCTGCAGGTAATTGGGTCGCTTGGTGGTCACCGCGTCAGCCAAATACCAGCCCAGCCGGTCGGACGGATTATGCGTCACCTTCAACCCGTTGATGCCGCTCATATGGCATGTGGCGCAGGTGGGCACGAACATATCGCGCGTGGTCAGCGTGCGCGGATCAGCTCGAAGGTTCAGCAGGTTTCGTTGCGCGGCAAACATCACGCCATGCTTCGATTCGTTATAGATCTCGATCTGCGAGTGATCGGGGCCCATGTGGCATTGGGCGCAGGTGGTTGGCAGCCGTGCCAGTTCAACCGAGCTGGTGTGGCGCGAATGGCAGTCGGTGCACGTGCCGATGGTTCCGTCCGCATTCGGCCTGCCCACTGAGTGGCATTGCTCGCAGCCGGCAGTGATGGCTGGATGTCCCTCGGGCGCGACCAATGGATTCGGCGGACGCCGTGTTCCGCCCGGCTGAAACTGCTCGCTGAAGTTCACCTGCTCCGGCGTGAGGCCCTGCTCGCCGTGCACCGCGGCCCAGCTCGGCGCAGCGTGCCGGCTGCGCAAAAACTCCTGGTAAATGCCTTCGTGGCACGAGCGGCAGTTGCCCGCCGTCAGATGATCGCTGATCACAAACCCGTTGTGATCGACCTTCTGCTGCCCGGGCGCCGGTTGGTGACAGTCGAGGCAGCTTACGCCCTTCCGCGCATGGGCCGACATCTCATATTCGTGCACCACCGAGTACTGCATGCGCGCGTGGCACTCTGCGCATTTGCCCTGGGCGCGCACAAAGTCTGCGGTCGGCTGTTGCGTCTCCGCCCTGGGGCGGGCTCTATTGATCAGGAACGCTGCGAGTATCAGCGCAAACGAAACTGTAATGGCGATAAAGACGGAGCGAAAACCCATTGCAAGCTGGCCCTCCGGCAGTCGTGCATCCACCTTGTCCTGCGCGCAATCAGTGGCACGCGCTACAAATGTAGCAAAAGTGGGGAGCAAGGCGCGCGTTGCCCGGCAGGTCAAATTGTCTGCGCACCCCTACGCAAGCAAACTCTCCATCGCTAAAGAGTGGTGCTTTTGCTGGAAATATGCCGGCTTTCAGGTAGCAATCGGTGACGATGAGTGCGCCGGCAATTTAGCGCTGGTCCGGCTGCTCTGGTCGAAACGCCGGTTGACCAGCCAGAACGCAAGCATCGCAGCCAGCGCGGCTATATCGACCCACGCAAACCAATCTCCCCATTTCTGATAGAGCGTGGAGTCATGGTGCACAGGTACCGTGGCCAGCATAGTCACCAGAGCTCCGTCGGAACGGGTTGGCTCTTCGGCGAGAATACGGCCGCGATCATTGCTGGCTGTGAGCAGGCCGTTCTTGGCATCACGCACCATAGTAAAACCGTCCTCGACACCCCGCATCAGAGACAGATGTCCATGCCATTCGGCGTCAACGCCGACACCCTGATCCCAGGCAGGCACGAGAACAAGCCCTACCTGTTGCTTTGCATAGCGGCGCGCCAGGTCCGAAAAATCCATGTCGCGGCAGATTTCAATGCCGATTTTGCCCTCGGGCTGCGGGAGTACAGAGAGGCCTGTGCCTGGCGTACTGCGGCTTTCCCACGTGGGAACGAGATGATGTTTGCGGTAGATAGTCTCGATTCCGCCTGTCGCCGAGTAGAGCCGCGCCTCGTTATACA
>JASIJX010000174.1 GCA_030049955.1 Acidobacteriaceae bacterium | reverse complement strand
GCATTGTCCGACTCGTACTTCAGACTCATACCCCCGGAGGATACACCCCGGGAGGATAGATGCTGGATACTTCCACAGGCTCCTCAGGTATCCCGATCCAGGCGGCAATGTAAGCGACGCCGATCAGCCCGCTCGACAGCAGAAAAGCCAGAACCGCGACGATGCGCACGGCCGTAACGTCCCACCCATACGACTGCGAAAGCGCCATGCACACGCCGGCGATCTGCCGTCCCGCGCGCGGTCGCACCAGCGGCCTTCTCGCGGCATACTGGGGCACAGTCACAGGCGCTCCGCAGTTGGAACAGAAGCGCGCACTCGGCGGCAATGCAGTTCCGCAGTGCGTGCAATAGACGGCCATTTCGGTCCCTCCCGGAGAAATCCCTCTACACCAAGCATACGACTTGCTGCCTCAATCGGTTCCCGTTTTCATACCCCATGATCAACACCGCTTCTGATTTCTCCAACCCCTCCGTTTACTGCTCGTAGATCGCGGCATCCGCCCGCGCCCGAGCGCCTTCAAGGTCTCCGGCGATAACACCGTCTCCGGCTCGTTTATCCGTGGTTCCGGCTTCCCCGCCTGTGCCGGAACGGGGCAGCTTCTTGTTCAAAATCCTCTCTATCTATCTACTAGAAGTAATCTGAAGCGCTTTATTTTAGTGCCTTGCTCCCAAAAAACCGCAGATTTTCGCGCGCTGGTTCCTGCAGAGGATGTATCATAAGGGACTTGCCAACGTTTTGGGGCATCCAAACCTTTGCTTTGCAGGACAATTGGCCTCTGATTTTCCTTGGGTGAAGAGTCTCCCTCCCTGGTGACTTAAGTGCTCTTCCCTATTGCGCAAGTGGTATAGAAAGCAAGAGATATATTTCCGATACTGATTATTTGAGCGATCTCCGCATGGTGAACTGGAGCAAATTGCCGGACCTTGGTGCCGTGGCCCTGTTGGCCTGTGCATTTGCGGCTGTTTCCCGTCAAAGCCGGAATCCAGTCTCGGGTCTCTGGCTCACCGGCTGGATGATGATCGCCCTCCATTTCGCCGCCTTCACTTTTCTTGGCCTTCCAGGAACGATCGGGCATTTATTCGAGTTTATTGGGCTTTCATCTCTGGTCTGGGCCGGTTTGCTCTTTACGTTCACAGCGGTTCCTTACCGCGACACCAAGTCCGCGCGCGCAATGCTGGCAGTGCTACTGGCGATCAATACCCTCTATATCGGGCTTACCGTTTTCCTGACCAGCACTACCTGGCCGCTGATTCCTGCCGCCATTCTTTTCGCGGCAGCCCCGCTTGCGGTGGCTTTCTTCTCCTTCAACCAGCGGTTCAGCATCGGCTTTAGGAGTCGGCAGCGGACCTCATTGTTCGAAAGAGTTCTCTGGATCGAATTTCGTGTTACGGCTCCGTCCCAGGAAGGCAAGAAGCCGGAGTTTCTCCATCCCCTGCGCTTGACCATTCTCACGCTCAACATTGCACTCGCCAGTTTCCTGCTCACCTTCCAATCGCACCCCCGCAACGGATCCAGTCTGGCTGTCAACGCGGTGCTGTTCACGATCTACTTCGGCTGCTGCCTCCACTTTTTGTATGCCTATCGCCGGCTCACCACGGGGACGCTTATCACCACTTCGGGATTTCTGGCCTGGGCGGCCGTTTTCGTAGTCGCGCCAGCGATTTCCGCCATCTGGCCCTCCGCTTATTTGGAGAGTGAAGTATGGAATCTGCCTAAATATGTTGTTGCCGTGGGCATGATCCTGCTGCTCCTCGAGGAACAGATCGAACACAATAAGCACCTGGCACTGCACGACGAGCTCACCGGCCTGCCCAACCGCAGGCTCTTCCTCGATCGCCTCACCGGGACGCTTGAGCGCGCGCGCCGCACCGGCTCCAAGGCCGCGCTGCTGCTCATCGATCTTGACCACTTCAAGCAGGTCAACGACGCCGTGGGCCACCACGTGGGCGACCTGGTGCTGCAGCGCGCCGGCAGCATCTTCCAGGCCCGCGTCCGCCGCTCTGACACTGTGGCTCGCACCGGCGGAGACGAATTTTCCGTTATCCTCGAAGGGCCCACCAGCCGCGAAGACGCCGAGCGCGTGGCCGACTCGCTCATTGAGCTCCTCAACCAGCCGCTGGACATCGAAAAGCACATACTTCGCGTGGGCGCCAGCGTTGGCATCGCAGTCTTTCCGGAAGACGCCGTAACAGTCGAGAGTCTACGCATCGTGGCCGATCTGCAGATGTACGCCCGGAAACATCAGTCGCGCAGCCGCACCGCCGAAAACCCGGCAGGAACTCCATTCGCGCGCCCTATTATTCAGGCCACAACAGAACCGTAAACACGCGCCGCGGCAATGGCAACGATCGGCAAAGCAGGCTCGTTGAAGCCAATCGATCTTGAGGGGCATTGAAAGCGCCAAGGCCCGGAGCAAACTCCGGGCCTTGGTATGAATTATCCCTGGCCGCCTCCGCCACCAGGACCGCGGCCGCCCGGACGGCGACGGCGACGGCGGCGGTTGTTGCCACCGCCTTGCGGACGTCCTCCGCCATGCTGTCCCTGCTGCGCCGGTGCGCCGTCGGCCCGGTTGAAGTTCGGCTCGTTCTCTTCGTCGAACTCCTCGCCCTCCTCGAACTCTTCGCCGCCTTCGATCATAATGGTGCTCTGGTTCGACTTGGGCTGGCGCTCATCGAATTCGTGCCGTTCCGCGCGAGGCCGCGGCTGTTCCGCACGCGCTTCGCCTCCGCCGCGACCGTCCTGCTCCGGCTCTGCCGCGCCGCCTGCCTGCTGCGCCAGCTTCGCCTTCTGCTCTTTGATCAGCGCCTTGCGCGAGAGCTTGATGCGGTTGCCTTCGAGGGCCAGAACCTTCACCATCACCTGGTCACCTTCGCGCAGCTCGTCCTTTACGTCCTTCACCCGATGCTCGGCGATCTCCGAGATGTGCAGCAGTCCGTCGGTGCCTGGGAACAGCTCCACGAACGCTCCAAACTCGGCCAGCCGCACCACCTTGCCCAGGTAGACCTTACCAACTTCCGGCACGGCGGTGATGTCATTGATCATCGCCAGAGCCTTCTTCAAACCCTCGGCGTCGCTCGAAGCCACGCTTACCTTGCCTGAATCGTCCACGTCGATCTTGGCGCCGGTCTGTTCCACAAGGCCGCGGATGGTTGCGCCGCCCTTGCCGATCAGGTCGCGGATCTTGTCCACCGGAATCTGCACAGTCTCGATGCGCGGTGCGTACTTCGAGCGCTCCACGCGCGGTCCGTCCAGCTCGGCGTCCATCTTGTCCAGCAGGAACAGCCGACCGCGGCGAGCCTGGTCCATCGCCTCTTGAAGGATCTGGCGTGTCAAACCGCCGATCTTGATGTCCATCTGCAGCGCTGTAATTCCCTTGCGCGTACCGGCCACCTTGAAGTCCATGTCGCCGTAGTGGTCTTCAGCACCGGCAATATCAGTCAGGATGGCGTAATCATCGCCCTCCTTCACCAGTCCCATAGCCACACCGGCCACCGCGCCCTGCAACTGAATGCCTGCGTCGAACAGTGCCAGGCTCGCGCCGCAGACCGAAGCCATCGACGACGAACCATTCGACTCGAGAATGTCGCTGACGACGCGGATCGAATATTGTGACTCTTCAATCGACGGTAACACCGCTGAGATAGCGCGCTCGGCAAGCGCGCCGTGGCCTACCTCACGGCGGCCTACGCCGGTCATACGCCCAGTTTCACCAACGCTGAACGGCGGAAAATTATAGTGGAGCATGAAGTTTTTCTTCTTTTCGCCCTCATAGGATTCCAGCCGCTGGCTCTCGTCCATGGTGCCCAGCGTGGCCGTCACCAGCGCCTGCGTTTCGCCGCGCGTGAACAGCGCTGAGCCATGCGTGCGCGGAAGCACGCTGGTTTCGATCGAGATCGGCCGAATCTCGTCGAAGGCGCGGCGATCAGGACGGATGCGCTCCTTGGTCACCTGCTCGCGGAAGAGCCGCTCGCGAAGCACCTCGTAATAATGGCCAAGCTTCTTTTTGGCAGTCGGATCATCGGCTGGCAGGCCAGAAGCCAGTTCGTCCTGAATCTGCTTGATCAGCGAATAGCTCTCGATCTTGCCATGCTTCTTGGTGTCTAGCGCATCCTTCAGCCGCTCGCCGACCTTCGCATTCAGGTCGTTGTAATAGGCCTCGTCGAACTCCGGCGCAGTGAACGCGCGCTTTGGCTTGCCGGCTTTGGAAACCAGTTCTTCGATTGCGGCGACGATCTTCCTGATCTGCTCATGGCCGAACTCGATTGCTTCCAGGATTACCTCTTCGGTCTCCTGCTGAGCGCCAGCCTCGATCATCACGATGCCGTCCTTGTGGCCGACGACCATGATGTTCACCGTGCTCACCAGCCGCTCGGCGTACATGGGGTTTACCACGAACTCGCCTTCCACGCGGCCCACGCGCACCGCGCCCACAGTGGCGCCGAAGGGGATGTCGGACAGCGCGACCGCCGCGGCGGCTGCATTGATCGCGATCACGTCAGGATCGTTTTCCTTGTCGGCCGAGAAGACCAGCGCGATGACCTGCGTCTCGTTGCGGAAGCCCTCGGGGAACAACGGCCGAATGGGCCGGTCGATCTGCCGGGCCGTCAAGATTTCTTTTTCGCTGGGCCGACCTTCGCGCTTGATGAAGCCGCCGGGAATCCGGCCGCCGGCGTAAGTGTATTCACGATAGTCCACGGTGAGCGGGAAAAAGTCCACGCCCTCGCGCGGATCGGGAGAGGCCACTGCAGTGGCCAGAACCACGGTCTCGCCCGTGGTCACCAGCGCAGCGCCGGAAGCCTGCTTTGCCATGCGGCCGGTTTCAAACACCAGCCGTTTGCCGCCGGCAAGCTCGACAGCTACTTCATGCTTGGTTGACATAGAGTCCTCGTTTCGTATTTGTTCGCTTAGGAAACTTGTGGGGGGAATGCGCCCGCGCACATTTCAGACCTGCACACGGGCGAACAAGCGCGCGTGCGCCACTGCACCGGAACCACTCCGGCGCAGCGAGTCTCAAAAAGAGTTGGGTCTCAATTGGCAGATAGATATGCGCGATCCCTGGCGCCAGGATGGCGTCGCCAGGTACGATGTGGCCCCGGAGTCGGGGGAAACGCGGGGCCGTGACCAAACTCCGGTCAACAATCCGGTCTGGGCGCTTCCGGTTCAATGCGGGCTTTCTGAATTTACTTGCGGATACCCAGCTTGCCGATCACGTCCCGGTACCGTTCGGCATCGCGGGCTTTCAGGTAATCCAGCAGGCGGCGGCGCTTGCTCACCAGCATCAGCAGTCCACGCCGGGAAGCGTGGTCCTTCTTGTGCGTCTTGAAGTGCTCGGTCAGCTCGCCAATCCGCTCACTCAGAATCGCAATCTGGACCTCGGGAGATCCCGTGTCCGAATCGTGAGTGCGGAAGCGTTCGATCAGGTCTGCTTTCTTTTGAGTCGCCAGCACGGCGTCGATAACTCCTCTTTTTCTCTCAGTCCACTCTTAAGTGTCTACGTCGAGAGTATCATGAATGGCGCTTTCACGAAACCCAAACGGGTCCCCACGAACCACCTTGCAACTCATTGCCCGTCAATGCAGTTCCGCCGAACTTTCCCGCCGACAGATGGCTGTTAAACCGCGGAAAGCAAGCATCCTCTACCTTATGGCCGGAGTCCCCAGCGAACGGTTTTTGTTTGCTGGGGTGGCTTATTGTGCCTCCGGTCCCACCCAATAATTCGCCCGCGCCACTATTCGCGCCCCGTAGTCCTCGACCGTCCTTACCCGGATGGTGTGTAGCCCCGGTGTCGGGTCCGAAGGGCTGAAGGTGATCAGATAGCGGTTCCGTGCGTGTTTGGCGGCATCCACTACCCGCGCCTCGAACTTCTTGTCGCCCGTAAACGTGGTGTACTCGCCACCGCTCATCACGGCGATCTCTCTGTTCACATTCTTCTTGAAGGCCTTCACCAGCGCCATCAGGCCGGAGACCATGTTCATAGTGCGATCATCAACGTTCGGGTCCATTACGTCGTGGGCAAACTCCGCCCGCGTGGGAGAAAATGCCACGCTCAACACCAGCACATCCGACTCGCCGATCTGCTTAATGATGGTCTGTGGCCGCGCATGCCGGCTGCCGTGATCCCGTTGCTCGCTAATCAAAAGCAGCACCCGCCTGTATGACTTCGGTTGCGACTGGAGCAGGTTCACGGCATAGCTAACTGTATCCAGGACGGCCGCTCCCCCGTCGCCGGGCTGAAGATTTTTGAGCTCGTCATTCACCTCGTCGCCGGAACTGGTGAAGTCCTGAATCAGATGCTGCGTGGAGTCGAACCCCACCAGCGCCACCTTGCTGTCCGGAATGGCGAGAAACAGGTCGAGCAGCGGCCCGAGCTTTGCAAGCTTGTCAAACTCCAGCACGCTCGCCCCGCCCAGCTCGACCGCGACAACAAGCGCCACCGGCGCCGTATCCATCTCCTCTTGGACGCGAATCTTCTGCGGTACGCCATTGTCTTCCAGGATGAAGTCCTTAGCCTTGAGCCCATATAGGATCGCGCCGTCCTTCTTTTCCACCAGCGTGGGAACCAGCACCTCAGTCGTGGTTACGCTCAGCGTGGGCCCTTGCTCGTCCTGGCTGGGCATCGGCTTGGGCGGTTCAACAGGAGGCAATTGGTGGGGAGGTAACTGTTGTGCCCGCAAACCGGCACAGGATATGATCGCGAGCACCGCAACCGGCAGCAACCGTTGGAAATTTCTACGGGAAACCATGCAAATTTAATGATAGGCGACGGGCAATCAGCTTTTCCTGCGCGCTTCGCGCTCCATCGTGCCCGTCCAGCGCAGAAAGCTCATGAGTTCCCAGCGTGTCGCCCAAAGGAAACCGAGCACGCTTGCGGCCCCTAGTGTCTCCGCGCGCCTGCCGGAATAGGTTTCGACGCGCCAGCGAAGATAAGGGCTTCTCCACGGCATCAGCCGGTGGCCGCGGGTCGCATTCCAAAGAAATCGCAGGGAAGCAAGCAAGGGTTAAAGCCTCTCCCCGAGTATAGAGGTTCTGGCGCGCCCTTGTTTCGTTGTTTTCTTATTCCCTTGTTCCCACGCTGCCTTGCTCTCTACCCTACTGCAGCTTGCTGAACAAGCTGTTCGACTCCGACTCCATCTGCGCGATCACATCCTCGAGCGCCGTCTGCTGCGTCTCGTCGAGCGACATCTGCGTTGAAACCGTCGGCACATCGGCCTGCATCAGGTCCGTTTGCGCCGTCGTCAACTGCGTCTGCTCATTGGTCGTCGCGCTGGAGGCTGCGTTGAGCTGCGTGATCGAATTATCGATCGTGACCCGCTGCTGCGAGACATAATTGAGGGCCGTGCTCAACGCCTCGGTGTCGGCCACGGCCTGGTCGGTGTTTACCGTGCCACTCGAGTAATCGGCCACAAGCGCATTCAGCGCTCCAAAGACGCTGCCCGCTCCATTATTTGCCCCACTGCCCAGGAAGATCTGATTCCCCGGCACATTCAACTGGATCTTCTGCCCGTTCGGCAGTTCGAGAGAATTAATGTCTCCATCACCGTTGTAGCTGGTCACCGCTGGAGTTGTCGCTGTCGATGTACTGAAGGGCGCAGTCGACGTCTGTCCGCCGGCAAAAATGTACTGGCCCTGATAGCTGGTATTGGCCAGCGACTCGACCTCGCCGAGAATCCCCGAGATCTGTTGGCCGATCGACTGCACGTCGCTCGCGTTCAGGGTCCCGTTATTGGCGCTGGTCGCCAGAGAAATCGCCTGCGTCAGCTCCGAAACCACGCTGCCCAGCGCCGAATCCGCCACCTGCAATTGTCCCGTTACCATGTCGGAGCTAGTGGTAAACGAATCGTCCTGCTGAATCTGGTTCAGGAGCAGTACGTTCTCGCCGGCGCCCACCGGGTTCTGGCCGATCGAAGTAATGCTCACCCCGCTCGAAAGCTCCGATGACAATTGCTGTTCGTTGCTCTGCGTCTGGTCGAGCGAGCCGACAAGGCTGGAAATGTAGAAAGGATCTACGCGCATGAATACAGCTCCTAGCTGCTAGCTTCTAGCTCTTTTCAGTGTGGCCGTCGGCATCCCGTCGGCACCGGGTTGTCGGCCTGATTCCCTGCTGTCCAGCCTGTTGCGACGCTCCCAGCGTTATTGCCGGCACAAACAAGCTGGAAGCTAGAAGCTAGAAGCTGCTTTACGTCACCGACGTCTCCACGCCCAGGTTTAGCGCTGACGTCATGACCGTGTTCAAGATGTTAAACATTTGCGAGGCCGCCTGATAGCTGGTTTCGAGCGTCGATAATGCCGCGGCCTCGTCGTTCAGGTTTACGCCGGAGAGCGCATTGTTCTGCGTCTGCAACTGCGTCACCGAAGCATTCTGCGCAGTGTTCTCCGTCTGTACCTGGGAAACCGTAGAGCCTAGCGTCGAAACGAAGTTCGAGTAGTAATCGATCGGCGTCTGCCCGCTCACCACCAACTGATTCGCTAGGTTGGCCATCGCAAGCGCATTCGAGTTGTCGCCGGTGCCGGCTCCTGCAGCTGCTGCGGCAATCTGGTTGGGATCGGTCATCACCACCGTCATCGCCGCCGCGCTTCCTGCCACCTGCGTCGGTTCATTGAAGATGTTGAGCGGGCTGGTTGCTGTCCCGGTCGCTCCGTCCAAATCGGTTCCGCTGTTGTTCAGCGCGTTCACTTGCGTCGAAATGCTATAGGCTAACTGGTCGAGCGAACTGAGGGCGTTCGGAATATCGGAGTCGCGCGCCGTCAGGTACCCGCCAAGTTCGCCCCCGCCGTTGGCCAGATCCGCCGTAATATCGGACCCGCCAAGAAAAAAATCCGTCACCCCATTCACCGTACCCGTAGTGAGCTGGTAGCTCTGCCCCTCGGAGACCAGCAATTGCCCGGAGGTCGTCGTCACAGAGAGCCCATTATTCTGGGTCGTCACCTGGTTGATGCCGATAAGCTGCGAGAGCTGGCTCAGGTCCTGCTGCCGCTCGTCTTCAAGGGTCCCGGCGTCGGCATCCGGCGATGCCGACTGGATCTCGAGGTTCAACTGCGCAATCGAACCAGTAAGCGAGTTCACCTGGCCGGCCACACCAGATGCCTCCTGATCGAGTGACGCCTGCTGCTCGTTCAGGCTGCTGGCCGCGCCCGAGATGTCCCCGGCCAGAGTCGATGCCGACGAAAGCACCTGTTCGCGCAAGGCATTGTCGGTTGGGTTGGCTTCGAGTGAAGAAAATGAGTCGAAGAAACTCGTAATATCATTGCCGATATCGCCGGACGTCGAGCTCGACGAGCCGGAATCGGCAGGAAACAGCGCCTGAATCTGGTTGAGCGCCGCCAACCGCGTGCTCGAGGCCGAAGCCAGTTGCTGCTGTTGGTCGAGCCGTTCCTCAAGCACCCGGTCCCGCTGCGAGGTCGCGCCGGTCTCCGTCACGCCGGTGCCGAGCACCATGCCATTGATCGTGACCGGCGCATTCTCTTCCCAATTCGGCGTCTCGGTCGTGTATCCAGGTGTGTTGGCATTGGCCACGTTGTTAGCGACAACGTTCAACGCTTCCTGGTCGGCATCGAGCGCGCCCGAAATCACGTTGTACGCGGAGTTAATCGTGCCCATATCCAAACTCCGTTTCGAGTTCCGTGGATCCAGGCTCCGCAGCCCCATCTGTCCTGGTGTCACTTCCGCGTGCTTGCCGCTCGCTGTAGACGACCGGTTTCATGCGCAGCTCCCGCAGCCGGTGCATTACTTTCAGGTTGGCTCGCGTCGCCTCGAGCACGCGCGCAAAAACGGCCATCTCGCCCAATGCCTGCCGCGCCTCTTCGGCCAGTCGCGATCGTTCTTCAACTGTAAGAGACTGCAGAAATCCCGGCTCCGCATAGCGGTTGAGTGCCTGGCAAGCAACGGCCAGCTCCTCGAGGCGTGGTTGATCCATGAGCGCCAGCGCCTGCGATGCCTCGCCAACCAGCGCCTTCAGCGTCGGGCGCACCGGCTGCGCCAGCCGCACTGCCCGCATTCCTTCACCTACCGTCAACGAATCTTCCTTCCGATCCTGGGTCCGAACTGATTGCCGGGGTTCAAGCCCCCAGCATCGAGTTCACTAGCTTTGTGGCCACAGCCGACGCCGGCACGTTATAGCTTCCATTGGCCAGCGCAGCCTGCACCGACGCGACCTTGTCCATCCGCACGCCATCGTCGCCTGCCGACTGGGCCATTCCGCTGGCCGCAGAGCTCAAGGTCGCACGATCGGCACCCAGCGGCCCATTCATCGTCCCGGCGCCTCCCGTGTTCCCAGTTGCCGCCGGCGCGGGCGAATTGACCCCCAGCAGCGATGTCAGCCCCTCAAACCCGCTCCGTATCTCCATACACCTGTCTCCCTTGCCCGGTTATCGGCCACGCTGCTAATCACTCTAGTCATTCAGCCGCTCCCATTACGGTATTGCTGTGCATTTTTCCGGTTACCTTTCCGTTTTTGAGCGCGTTACCGGAATGGGAGAGCTGCGCCACGATGCGGTCCGCGATCCCGAATCCCCCCTGTTGGCTAAGTCCCTGGCCCAGAGCCTCGCCGGCAAACTCCCCCAGTGCGCTGCCCGAGCCGGAATCATCCCCGTCCTCATCATCGCCCGTCAGCCCGTTGCCGGCCGTCATCGGCTTGAGCAGCTCCTTCATCATCATGCCCTCGAACTCATGCGCCGCCCGCACCAGCTTTGGCGAAGGCGTACCCTCTGTCTGCCCAGCCGCTTGCTGCGCAATCCGCTCTGTGTTCACCGCCGCCGCGTGCATTCCAAATGCCATCGCCGCCTCTATCTCCTGTTCCCAAATACTCGGCCTTCTTGTTCGCCGTTCCCTTGCTCCAGTTCCCCGCCTTCACAGCACAATCAGATCCGCCTCAAGCGCCCCAGCCTCTTTCATCGCCTGCAGAATCGAGATTACGTCCCTGGCCCCCGCGCCGGTCTGCTGCAGTGCTTCCACAAGATCCTCGACCGTGGCCCCCTCCTTCAGCTCGATTCGGTTCACCGGCTTGTCCTGCGCCTCCACTGAAGTCTGCTGCACCACCTGTGTGGTTCCCGTTGAAAGCACGTTAGGCTGCGAAACCTCGACTCGCGAGACCACGTTTACGCTCAGTCCTCCATGCAGAATCGAGACCGGCTGCAGGCGCACCGTTCCGCCGATCACTACAGTTCCGGTTCGCTCATTTACCACCACGCGCGCCCGCGGATAGACATCGACCTCGGTCTCTTCCACCCGGTCGAGGAGCGCGGCAACATCTTCGCCTTCCTTCACCGCAATCTCCACTCGCCGGCTGTCGACTGCGCGCGCGCGGCCTGTTCCCAATTCGGCATTGATCGCCGCCGCCATCCGCTCGGCCGTGTGGAAATCGGCGTCGTTCAGCACCACGCTCACGGTCTTCATCTGCTTCAGGTCGAAGGGCACGGCTCGCTCGACCAGCGCCCCACCCGGAATCCGCGCCGTGGTTGGATGGTTCATCTGCCGCGTATTGCCTGCCGCAGTAGCCATATACCCGCCCAGAACAAGCGCGCCCTGCGCCTGCGCGTAGATCTGCCCGTCAGGCGCATAGAGCGGCGTCATCAGCAGGATGCCACCCTCGAGCGAGCGCGCATCGCCCGCCGAGGAGACCGTCACGTCCATCTTGTACCCCGGCCGGCTGAAGGCAGGCAGCGTGGCCACCACAAAGACCGCCGCCATGTTCTTTACCTGCATGTTGCTCGCGCTCATCGCGCCCGTCTGCGGCACCGTCACACCCAGCCGCTCGAGGGCCGAGATCAGCGTCTGCGCCGGAAAGACCGTCTGCTGGCTGTCGCCGGTTCCGCGCAGCCCTACTACCAGCCCATAGCCCACCAACTGGTTATCGCGGATGCCCTCAATGGTCGCCACATCCTTGACCCGGGATTGGACCGGCACATCCGCAGCAGTCTGCGGTCCCGCACCCTGTGCAAAAAGCGCTATGGGCAAGCTCATGAGGCACAAGACAAGCCAGGCAGCGCAGTGGCTAGCCGTCCCAATGCTCTCCCGCTTCTGTCTCGTTCGTTGTTCCATCGATACTCCTAACCCCGGATCCCTGACTTCTTGCCCTCTCGTGACCTTGCTCCTCTGCTCTCTGTCTTCAGAACACCAGCAGCTTCTGCAACCATCGCACCACCGGGTTCTGCCGGTAGGTCGAGTCGTTCACAATTCCTTTACCCGTTACTTCAAGCTCGAGGTCAGTCATTGCCGTCGACTGCACCTGGTTCTGCGCGCTCACGTCCTCGGGCCGCACCAGGCCGCGCAGCTCGATCAACTGCGTCTGCTGAGAAAACGTCAACTGCCGCGTGGCCTGCACCACCAGCATGCCGTTGGGCAGCACGTCCACCACCTCGGCCCCGAAGGTCGTAGTCAGGCTCGAGTCCGTCGTGCTCTGCCCCTGCGCCGTCAGCCCCGACGAGGCGCTTGCCCCCAGCAGGTTTTGCAGATTATTGCCTGCCTTGAGCGCGCCAAACAGCGCCGTCAGCCCGGAGTTCGCGCTCGAAGCCCGCGAGTTCTTTACCTGCCCGTCGGTCGAAGCGGTCAGGCTTTCGCTCACCACAATCATCACCACGTCATGAATGCGAAATGCCTTCACATCCGTGCCCAGCCGCACCAGCTGTCCTGAAGGAGACCAGAGCGAGCCCGGCGTCCTCACCTCGGCCGCCTGCTGCGCCCGCACCCGCGCGATATAGCTCTTGAGCGCCGTCTCCGGCGGCGTAGCCTTGGCCACAGGAGACGGCAACAGCTTTTTGGCCGCCAGCGGACCCGCCATTGCCAGCAGCAATGCCGCCGCGACAGCTCCAGCCAGGAATCGCTTCATCGCCAGCCTCCCGTTTCCGTGCCAAGCTCCACGCGCCCCGGCCCCAGAGCCACCGCGCTCACCACCTTGCCGCCAATCTTCAGCCGCACCCGCAATCGCGCCCCAGCGCACGCCCCGATCAGCGCAACTCCCTCAAGCTCGGCGTCCATCACCGCCGTATGCTCCTCCACAACCACCCGGTCGCCGGCACGGATTACGCGCGGCGAGGCCTTTTTGCTGCGGCCCTGATCAGTGGCCGCCTGCTGCGGCACGTTCTCTCCGGCTGCAACCCGCACCAGACGTCCGGGACCGCCAGGCTCAGCCGGATTCGGCTCGAGGAGCCAGCGATCACCCGTCGACGGGTCGCCAATCTCGCGGACAACATTCGGATGCGCAATCGATTGGACTGCAGCAGACGCGCCAGCCACCGCAGCCAGGCCTGCCGCCACTATCCCCGCCGCGATTGCTTTTCTCAGCATCCCCATCCGATTCGCCGCTTTTCAGCCGTTAAATCTTCACTTCAGAATCAGTGCGTCATGTTATTGACCTGCGAATACATATCGTCTGCGGCCTTGATCACCTTGGAGTTCGACTCGTAGGCCCGCTGGGCCAGCACCATCTGCACGAACTCAGTCACCACGTCCACGTTTGAATTTTCCAGATACCCCTGCTGCAGCGTTCCCAACCCCTCGGTGCCGCCGGGGTTGCCGAGCACCGGGTCGCCGGAATTGAGGGTTGCCTGCAGGAGATTGCTCCCCATCAGTTGCAGGCCACCGGGGTTGGGAAAGGTTGCAAGCTGGATCTGCCCGAGCTGCGTAGGGTTCTGCTGGCCGGGAAGAGTCGCGTTCACCACCCCGTACTGGGTAATCGTCACCGCGGTAGCATTGGGCGGAATGGTGATGGTCGGGATCAGCGGATCGCCATCCGTAGTCACCATCGTTCCCTGGTTATTGAGCTGGAACTGGCCGGCCCGGGTGTAGGCAATCGTTCCATCCGGCCGCTGCACCTGAAAAAATCCCGAACCCTGAATGGCTAGGTCCATCGGGTTGTCGGTCTCGTTCAGTGCGCCCTGGGTGTTGATCACCTCGGTGGCAGCCGACTTCGTTCCCAGGCCGATCTGCAACCCGGCCGACACGGTGTTCTGGCTCTGGGCCGCGCCCGGCGTCACCAGGTTCTGGTAAACCATGTCTTGGAACTGCAGCCGAAGCTGCCGGAAGCCCGTCGTCGACGAGTTGGCAAGGTTGTTAGCGATCGTATCGAGGTTCAACTGCTGCGCGCTCATGCCGCTTGCCGCGGTATATAAGGCTCGAATCATCTCGGTTTCCTTTCAGTAGTCAGTGATCAGCTGATCTGTTCTTTCCTCGTCCCTAGTCCCTACACCTTCGGCAGGTCCTCGGTGGCAAACTTGTTGAAGTCGTTGTGGAAGACACTCAGCGCCCGCTGCATCATCTCGAACTCGCGCTGCATCACCACCAGATCGAGCGAACCCCGCACTACATCCTGATTGGCTGCTTCAATGGCCCCCTGCTTGACCGAGGCTCCTTTGGCCTGCGTTGCCTTCACGCCTGCCGGAGCGATGTAGCGGTTGGCTCCCTCCGGCGTTAGCTGCGTGCCCGGAGGAAAGTCGAAGATCCCCACCGTGGCCGCGACGCCCCCGGCTACCGAGATCGAACCGTCGGTGCCCACCGTCACTTCGCCCGGAGGAATGGCGATGGGCTGTCCAGCAGATGAGAGCACCGGCTCGCCGGCGGCCGTCACCAGATGCCCGTTCTGCGCGCGATGAAAGCTGCCGTCGCGGGTGTAGCGCGGGCCGTTCGCTGTCTGGACGAGAAAAAAGCCTTGCCCTACGATGGCCAGATCGAGGGGATTGCCAGTCTGCTGCAGCGATCCCTGCGCCATGCTCAGCCGATCACCGCCGAGCAGGCCGTAGCTGTTCACCGTTTCGCCAAGCTGCGAGTCCAGTGGCGAGCCCGTGCCATCCGGTCCTAACAGAACCGAGCGAAAATACTCGCGCTCGGCACGATAGCCGGGAGTCTGCGCGTTGGCCAGATTCGAGGCCGCAGTGTCGAGTGCCTGGGTCCGCGCCACGAGCCCGGCCATCGCCGCGTAATAACCACTGTCCATGCGAAGGAGCTCCTCGTGCGTGCATAAGGAACCCTGCAGATGCTGTACCAAGGGAGGACGGTAAGGGTTAGAGGAAATTAGGAAAGAGCGGTGCCAGCGGAGTTAGAGGTATTAGCGAAGTTAGAAAACGCAGGTCTTTGCTTCTATCTAACTCCGCTAACACGCGCAAGCGCCGCTAACTCCGCTCTACTGCAGACTGTCGCAGACGATGGTTACCTCAAAGCCGGTGTCGCCGGCAATGTAAGCATGGCGCAGTTCGAACTTCGGCGACTGGATGCGCAGCTTATAGTCGCTGCCCGCTATGACGGCGGGAACCGAGAGTCCGCATTGGACCCCAAGCTCCGGGAACCTGCTCTTCCAGGAGCCAGCCAGCATATTGCAGATCTCGCCGATCGCGTCCTGCACCGTCGCATCGACATCCGCAATCTCGGCACCCGTCAGCCGCGCCGCCATCTTCAAGGCCGCCGTAGCGCTCACCCGGAAAATGCACGCGCCGCTAAGCAGCCCACCAAAACCGACCACCGCTGTCACCGACTTTGACGGCGTCAAACCACCGTCCTGCGATGGAACCGGCCCGCGGCGGCAGGGCCAGTCCAGCATGGTTTCGAAGACCTCCTGGACGCTCACATCGAGCTGCCTGGGGTCAGCGACCCTCGCCACTGACTCCCGCAGCGAAACCTTCGAAACCGTCATGATCAATTGCCCTTTCATCATGCCGCATCCGTGCCGCGCAGCCGGATTTGATGAAAACAGTTCCTGGACCCCGGCTTCTGGTCGGAGGTTCAAAGTTGATGGTTTAAGGTCCATGCCCTGATCCATCGTTCCTCGGCCCATCCAGCTCAGAAAGCTCCCACGAGCGGCAGAATTCGCTCCTTCACCTGCTCGGCCGTAAACGGCTTGCGAATATAGCCCTGCGCGCCCGCCTGGATCGCCTGCCGCACGTGCTCCTCGCTCGATTCTGTGGTGATCATCACCACCGGCACGCCAGCCGCAAGTTTTTCGGCACGAAGCCGGCGCAGAAACTCGAGCCCGTCCATCGATGGCATGTTGATGTCAGAGACGATCAGGTCCACCTTTTCGGACTTCAGCAGCTCCAGCCCTTCGATACCGTTCGCCGCCTCGTGCAGGGTACCCAGCTCCAGCCCCGCCTGGCGCAGCGCCCGCTCCACAATCTTCCGCATCACCGAAGAGTCATCAACGATCAGCGCGCGAATCGGTTGCATCCCTGCTGCTCCCCTTTGTTCCTGATATCGGCCTGCCTCAGTCCAAACATGAAAACGGGCATGAGGCCGGGTTTGAAAACGGGAATAAAAACATGCCGCAAGGCTGGCTGCATTTCCACCCGGCACCTGCCCGCAGCAGCTTCAGTGCCCGAGCGAGGCGATCACGTCAGTTACCTCCGCGAGCGCCGGCACCGCGCCCGGCTGCGGCCTGAGCCACATGCGCAGCCACAGGCAATCGTGGACTCGCACCAGCCGCGCGTCCACCGGCCGCGTCCGCTCGATCCTGCGGGCAAAAACGGTAGCGAGAGCCATCTCCGAGCTCGCTTCCACGAGCTCTGCCGACGGGTAGGCGCCATCGAGCGCCCGCCCATGCGCCATTCGGAATCGCGATTCGTCCACCAGACCGCTTTCAACGCGCAGTCCTGTGATACGCTCCAGCGCCAGCGCCAGCCCCGGATCCAGCCGGTCTTCAAAGCCGAGATAAAGAATCCGGTCGGCGGCCACGCGCAACGGCAAGGCGCCAAAGGCGTCGACAAAAAGCCGGGGAATCAGGGCCGTCAATCCGAGAACCTCGACGGGGTCGACCGTCAGCACCGGGCAGCTCCACTGCAGCCCGAGAGCCCGCGTGATCAGCGATTCATCCACACCCTGGCCGCGCAGCCATACGCCCAACCGGCCCTGGCCGGCTACTTTCTGTGCGGCCAAGGCCCGGCGCAGCTGTTCGGAGGTAATCCAGCCCTGCTCGAGCATCGCAAGACCGAGCGGGATGCGGTGCCGGTGCGACTCGAGCCCCGCAGCACGGGGCGCGCCCGCGCCGCGGCCATCCCTCTCCCGCTGGAGCGCTGCCGCGACGAGCGCGCGCGTGCATTCAGCCGAGCACGACCAGCCGCTTTCGAAGACTGGCGTAGACCGGCTCCTCCACAGGCGCAGCCAGCCAGCCCCGCAGCTGGCATTCGCGCAGATAGGCAGAAAACCCGCCCGGCGCCCGGAAACGCTTGCGGGAGGGGAGATGTTCGGGCTCTGACGGATGATTGGGCTGGTCGAATGCACAACTTCTATCTCCGGCTCGGCGGCCGGGCGGGACAGGTTTGAAGACAGGTTCAAGGGCCGGTTCAAAAGAGGCATCGTATGCTCTCCAGCCGCTTGCGCGGCGCTGCAACTTCGGTCACGCGAAGCCCGAAATTGCCGTTGACCAGAACCACCTCGCCCCGGGCCACGATTTTGTCTCCCACCACCAGATCCACAGGATCGGCCACATGCCGGTCCAACTGGACCATGTCCCCGGGACCAAGCTCGAGGATCTCGGCCAGAGACATCTCTTTCGAGCCGAAACGCAGCGAGGCCTCAAGTTCAACATCGAGCAACAGATCGAAACCCGGGGCGGGCTCTTGGCCAGGAGTCCGATCAAGATTCCGATCAAGAGACGGATTAAATCGCAGATCAGGGTCCCGGCCGGCTTCCCGGGCAGTATTCCGGTTAGTATCTCGTTCAGCGCCAAGCGCCTCAGTTGCCGTCCGCGGAGTTTCCCCTTCGCCCAAGCTGGAACGCGCGGACAGCGCCCGCACCTCATCCAGAACTGCATCCACAACTGCATCGACGACCGCCACCTGCCAGACACGGCCGCCCGATCGAAGCTCGAAAGCCCGTGAAACCCCGCTCGCCTCTATCGCCGCCGCAGGATTGGAACCTTCTTTTGAGCCCAACTCGGCAAAATGCTCGATCCGGCACTTCGCGCCGGTTTGAGCTGCGAGTTCTCCGGCCGCGGCCCCCACGATCTCGCGGAGCAGTTCACCCCAGGCCGCCTTCTGGTCGACGCCTTCGCCGAGCAGCGGCGTTTGCACGAGCGCCGGATCAAGCAACACGGTAAAGCTGCCGGCCAGTTCGCCACCCAGTGCGGCGGCGTACGCCGGACCGCCGTCTGCAAGCAGCCGAGCTGCCCGGGCTGCATTGTCCGGCAGTTCGGCGAGCTCGGGCGCGCCAGCCACGGCCTGCCTGAACAGTCCTCTGGCGGCCTCAATCCAGAAATCCTGAAACTTCATCGACCGGCCTCCGCGGAATGAGATCGTTGATCGGATTGGTGATGGGTGTGAAGATGAGCTTGAGCGGTTGGCCCATCGGGCGAGGGCCTTTCCACCGCCAGACCCTCGGTTGCCCGCCCCAGAAGTCGCTCGAGGGGCGCCGCCTTATCGACGATCCGTTCTTCCAGCCGGGCGGCTCGGTGCGGGCCCTGGCGGATGGCACGGGCACGGTGCAAGGCCTGTCCGCCCACGCGCAGAACCGGCAGAGCGTTGGCTGCAAGATTGAGCCGCAGCAGCATCCCCGGCTCGAGGCTCTCAAGTTCGCTGGCGGCCACGCGGACCGATGGCAGTTGCAGCGATCCGCCGAAGCGGATACGGCGCGCTGCAGCCATCATCCGCACCCGGACCTCGTCGCCATGGCGGCGTCGCCGGCCCCAGTCGGCGGTAAGCCGGCGCAATATGGTATTGGCAACGACCGCCGGAAAGGCCAGATTCAGCAACCCCGAGCTGTGCGGCATACGGATCTCGAAGCTCAGGCAGAGAGTCTTTTCGGTCACAGCCATGGTCCGGGCCACCTGCGTCTGCATCTGGCGGCGCTCAAAGATAAAGTTCAGACCCACCGGCTGCCAGGCTACGGTCAACTCGCGACAGATGATCTCGGCCACGCTGGCGAGAATCGATTCCTCGATGTCTGTCAACTCGCGCAGCGGTCCCTCCCTGCCCTCGCCGCCAAGCAAGAGGTCCACGATCGGCGGGGCCAGTCCAAGGTCGAGCTGCAGCACCGAGACTGCACCCAGCGGCTCCAGGCGCACGGAAGCCACGTAGCAGATCTCGGGAATCCTCAGTAGAAAATCGTTGAAGGCGATCTGTTCGGCCGAAACCAGGTTGACATGGAAGCGAGTGCGCAGCCAGGCGGCCAGGTTATGCGTCAGGTTGCGGGCAAACAGGTCGTTAAGCATGCTGATGGCCCTGAGCTGCTCGTTCGAGATCTGCCCCGCGGAGGAAAAGTTAAAGGGCAGGGCGCGCACCTTCTCTCGTGTGCTGTCCTGTGTCCGGTCCGGTCCTCTGTCGTGCGGACGCTCACCCGGAAGGCCGCCGACTTGGCTGTGCGCCCGCGCGGCTTCAAAGAGTGCATCGATTTCCTTCTGTGCCAGGCTCTTGTCGTTTAACATCGGATTCCCCGAGGACTTCTTCCTTCAATTAAGCTCTGTTCTGCAAGTTCTGTTCTGCCCGCCTTGCTTCAAGACCGTTTGCCGGGTCCTTGCTGCCTGGGCGGCTTCAGCTCGCTCGCCGGACAGCCTTGCGTCTTGACCGCTCGAAGGCCCCGCGCGCCGCCAAATCGCGGAGCGCGGCCCTCAGGCGCGCAACCGCCGAGGCGTGCACCTGCGAGACCCGCGACTCAACCACCCCCAGCGCCAGGCCGATCTCGCGCATGGTCATCTCCTCGTAGTAGTAGAGCGTCATCACCAACCGCTCGCGCTCGGGCAGGTTTTGGATGGCGTCGGCCAGCCGGTTCTCAAGCTCGCCCCTCAGGCAGCGGAACAGCGGATCCTCTTCCGGCCGCCCGGGCACGTAGGCCAGCTCCTCCTCGCCCGAGTCCTCGCTGTGCTCAAGGTGCAACGTGCCGATCTCCAGGCCCTTCAGGTCGCCGAGCAGTTGCTGGTAATCGTCGAGACCAAGCCCCATCTCGGCCGCGATCTCGCTCTCGCCCGGCGCGTGGCCCAGCCGCGCCGTCAGCACCCGGATGGCCTCTTCAACGGCCCGGCCCTTGCGCCTGAGCTCGCGCGGGCTCCAGTCGAGCGTACGCAGGCTGTCCAGGATCGCGCCACGGATGCGGAACTGTGCATAGCTCCGGAACTGAACCTTCTTGGTGGGGTCGAACTTGGCGAAGGCGTCCATCAGCCCCACCACACCGGCCGAGACCAGGTCCTCGATGTCGACGTGCTGCGGCAGCCGTTCATGAATACGCCGAGCCAGAAACCGCACGATGGGCAAGTGCTCGAGCAGCACCCGCTCCTCGTCGGCGGTGAGCGCCGGGGCGAGACCGGCTTCGGCCGAAGGAGGATATCCCGAGATTCGATGCCCGGACGTCTTCTGCGGCCGGGCTGTGACCACTGCTTCCATTCGACACTCCCCCTGTGAACCCACTCGCTTCGGGAGCAACTGCTGTTTCCTGTCTCAAAAGCTTGTCAGCGCACTGTGCCCGCCGGCCGCAACCGGATCTCGGGCGGAATTTCGCTCGCTGCAACGACCGCCAGCCGCGGAAGCACCGGCTCAAGCCAGCGCCGGACGTAGTAGCGGGACGGACTCGGACAGAGAAGCACGGGCGGAGCCGCGGAGGGGATTGAAGAGATAAGAGACTTCACAGAATCGGCCAACCGCCGGACCAACGGCGTGGCCGGAATCGCTCCGGCTGCCAGCAGCCGCTGGCTCAACTCCGGCGCCGTGGCCGCCAGGATCTCCTCCTCAAGGGCCGGATCGAGCAGGAGCACCGGGAGCAGGCCGTCTCCATCAAGCAGCGGCCGCACCAGCCTGCGCCCCAGAGCCTGGCGGGCGGCTTCAACCAACGCGACGATACTCTTGTTTGCGGGCGCGGTCTCGACGAGTGCCTCGAGGATCGCTCCCAGGTCACGGATCGAGACCCGCTCCCGGAGCAGCTGCTCAAGCACGCGCGCCACCTCACCGAGCGAAAGCAGCTTCGGCACCAGCTCTTCGAGAAGCTTGGGATGGCTTTCGTTGAGCCCATCGAGCAGCCGCTTGATCTCGGCCCGACCCACCAGCTCGCCAGCATGCTGCCGGATCAGCTCGCCCAGGTGCGTCGTAATCACGGTCGTCGGATCGACCACCGAATACCCTGCGGCAATGGCCTGGTCTTCAAGCACCGGTGCGATCCAGATTGCGGGCACGCCGAAGGCTGGCTCTCTGGTTTCCTTTCCCGTCAGAGGCCGGCGGCCGGGGTCTCCCGACACGGCCAATAACTGCGTCCCTTCGGTTTGCCAGCGGCCAATCTCGATGCCGCGCAGCGAGAAGAGGTACTCGCGCGGCTTGAGGCGCAAATTGTCCGAGATATGAACCGGCGGCACCAGAAAACCCATCTCTGCCGACAGGTGCCGGCGCAGCGCGCGCACCCTGCTGAGCAGTTGTCCGCCCTGCTTCTCGTCCACTAGCGGAATCAGCTGGAAACCGATCTCCAGGGTCAGCTCCTCAAGGCGCAAGAGAGCCGCGAGATCCGAGCCCTGCGCCGCCTCGGCTTTTTTCTTCTCGGCCGGGGTCAGTTCAACGGGCGCAGCCGTCGCCGTCTGCGCCGAAAGCCGCCGCGCGCCGACGAACAGCCCTGTCGCCACCAGGAGAAACGCGAACTTCGGCAGTCCCGGAATCAGGCACATTCCCCCCGAGACCAGGCTCGCGATATAGAGCGTCGCCGGCCGTGCCAATAACTGTTGCCGTATCTCACCGCCCAGCATGCCCGCCGAGTTGGCGCGGGTCAGCGTGATGCCGCCCGCGACCGAGACCAGCAGCGACGGGATCAGCGTGACCAGCCCATCGCCCACCGTCAGAACCGTGTACGTCCGCGCCGCCGCGCCCAGCGCCACACCCTGCTGCAGCGTGCCGATCAAAAGGCCTGCCACGATGTTGATCGCCGTAATTAGAATCGTCGCCATAGCATCGCGCTGATTGAAGCGCGCCGCGCCATCCATAGCCCCGTAAAACTCGGCCTCGCGGGCGATTGCCTGCCTGCGCCGCCGCGCCTCGGCCTCGTCGATCAGGCCGGCGTTCATGTCGGCATCAATGGCCATCTGCTTGCCCGGCAATGCGTCGAGCGTGAAGCGCGCCGTCACCTCGGCCGTGCGCACGGCGCCGTGGGATACAACCAGAAACTGAATTGCGACCAAAGCCAGAAAAAGAACGAAGCCGACGACATAATTACCGCCCACCACGAACTGTCCGAAGGCTTCGATCACCTTCCCCGCGGCAGCCGTTCCCTCCTGGCCGTGCAGCAGGATGCGGCGGCTCGAGGCGATATTCAGCGAGAGCCGGAAGAGCGTGAGCAGTAACAGCAGTGTGGGGAAGACTGACAGCTCAACTGCGCGGCGAATCTGCATCGCCGAGAGAAACACGATCATCGAAGCGGCCATCGAGAGCGCCAGCAGCAAATCGAGCACCGCAGCCGGCACCGGCACCAGCATCACAAAGATCACGCTGATGGCCCCGAGCGGCAGCACGTGATCACGCAGACGGTGCCAGATGGATTGCGCCGGCTGGGTGGCTGCCGGTAACGCGGCTGTACTCATCTCTGTACTCCTTGGGAACTCTGCGGTGCGGAGCGCCGGCGCTCGCGCAGCTCCGCCTCGACGCGCTGGCGGTAGAGATAGGCGAGGATCGCCGCCACGGCTGCGTAAAGCTCAGTTGGAATCGCCTGGCCGACCTCGACGGTGCGGTAAAGCGACCGCGCCAGCGGCGGGTTCTCGACGATCGGCACGCCCGCCCACCTCGCCTCAGCCTTGATCTCTTCAGCCAAGAGATTCCGCCCCTTGGCCAGCACCTTGGGCGCATCCATGGTCGCGAAGTCGAAGCCCAGCGCCACCGCATAATGCGTCGGATTGGTCAGCACTACGGCGGCCTTGGCCACGTCGGCCTTCACCCGGCGTCGCCGCATCTGCCTCTGCAAGCCGCGAATGCGGCTGCGGATCTGCGGGCTGCCCTCGGTCTCCTTGAACTCATCGCGCAGATCCTCGCGGCTCATCTTCAGTCGTGACTCGCGGCTCTGCCACTCGACAAGGTAGTCGATCGCCGACCAGCCGAAAAGCAGCCACGCCGCAGCCAGCAGCAGCCCGTAGACGTCGGAGCCAAGCTGCTCCAGACGCACCGTCGAGAACGGCGGAATCGACAGCTCGCGGCCAATCTTCAAGACAGCAACTATAGCCAGCACTCCAGCCGGTATGAGCGACTTGCCAATGCGCGCCGCCGCGCGCAGCGAAAACAGATTGCCCAGGTTCGAGACCGGATTGAGCCGGTCGAACTTCAGGCCCAGGGCGTTGGGGTGCATTGTGACGCCCCCGGTCTGCAGCACGGCCACGGTCAGGGCCGCAGCCGCTACCGCCGCCATGGCCACGGCCGGCGGCGTCAGAACTCCAATCATCAGCCGGCGCAGAGCCGCGAGCGTGGGCTCAATGGCAGCCGGCTCCCAGTGCGACTGCGCTCCCAGAGACAGGAAGCCACCGAACGCTCCTCGCCATGCCTCCATCGTCCGACCGCCGATCATACCGAGAGCGATTACACCGGCGAGGGTGCCGGCCGCAGCCGTCAGCTCGCGGCTGTGCAGTATGTCGCCCTCGCGGCGGGCTTGCTCCCTGCGGTGCTGTGTTGCCTGTTCTGTGCGGTCCCCGGGCACATCAGCCTCCTATACCCGGAACCGGGCCGAAGCTGTGCCCCGAGATCAGCCGTTCGGCCATGTCGAGCAGTCCGTCAAACCGCGCCTCAATGAATCGCGGCCAGAGCGCCAGCGAGCCCGCCAGCAGCGCAAAGCCGGTCAGGGTCTTGATCGGCACCGTCAGCATCATCACCGGAAGCTGCGGGCTGAGCTTGCCCAGCAGGGCCACGGCGATTTCGACCAGCATCGTGGAGGCCAATACCGGCGCGGCCAGTTCCAGCGCCGCAAAGAATATCCCCGCTGCCGCCCGGATGATGGTCAGCGCCGCCGGTTGGCCCAGCGCAAAGGAACCCAGCGGCACCGCCCGGAAGCTGCGAACAACAGAGGCAATCAGGATCCGGTCGAGGCCCGCCGTGATGATCACCAGCGTCCCCATGAGCTGAAAAAGCTCTCCCATGAGCGGCGTCTGGATCGAGGAGGCTGGATCGAGCAGGTTGACCAGCGAAAAGCTGAACTGCATGCCTGCAATCTGCCCGGCGAACAACAGCATCTCGGTGACGAGCGTCAGAGATAGCCCGTAGACCAGTCCCACGGCCAGCTCGCCCACCAGCGCCGGGCAGGACAGCGCAACCTGCGCGCCAGGCAATGCGGCCACCAGCGGCGCGAGCAGAAAGGCCAGCGCACCCACAAACACGGCTTTCATGCGCACCGGCAGCGCCGTCGAGGAAAAGAACGGCGCAAAAACCACCATCCCGCTCACCCGCACCAAGGCCAGCGTCATCGCACTCAGAAATTGCGTCCAGTCCGACAAAAGCAGCTCCTAGCTTCTAGCTCCTAGCCTTTAGCTCCTGCACGATTGGCTAGAAGCTAGGAGCTAGCAGCTAGAAGCTGTCTTCTCACCCCAGATACCTTCGAAAATCCCCCAGCAGCACACGCGTGTATACAGCTATGCGCTCGAGAAACCACGGCATTCCTGCCAGTAGGATTAGCGAGATCGCAGCCAGCCGCGGCACCGAGGTCAGCGACTGCTCCTGCAGGCTGGTGAGCGTCTGGAACAGGCTCAGCACAAAGCTGATCAGGGCCGCGGCAATCAGGATCGGTGCGGCCAGGATCATGGCTTCCTTGAGGAGCTGCCGCAACAGTTCGGCGACCATATCGGGCGTCATCTTAAAAACTCCTTAGAAACTTTGCAGGAGCGAATGGGCCAGCAGGTTCCAGCCATCCACCATCACGAACAGCAAAATCTTGAGCGGCGTCGAGACGACGACCGGCGGCAGCTGGAACATGCCGATCGACGTCGTGATCGATGCCGTCACCATATCGATCAAAAGAAACGGCAGAAACAGTACTGCGCCGATGGCAAAGCCCGCCTTGAGCTCCGAGAGCATGTAGGCAGGAACCACCACGCGCATGGGCAGATCGTCGGGCGTGTTGGGCCGGGGAATCTGGCCGGCCGCGGTAAAAAGCGCCAGGTCTTTTTCGCGCGCATACTTCAGCAGAAAGTGCTTCACCGGAACGCAGCCGCGATCGATCGCCTCCATGCCGGTAATCTGGCCGGCGCGGTAAGGCTCAACGGCCTGCTGGTCGACCTGATTCAGCACTGGAGTCATCAGGAACCAGGACATCATCAGCGCCAATCCCATCAGCGTCGGATTCGAGGGCGCGGTCTGCGTGCCCAGCGCCTGGCGCAGGAAGTGAAAGACCACCAGCAGCCTTACCAGCGGCGTCATGGCCATCAGAATTGCCGGTAGCAGCGTGATCAACGTCAGGACAAACAAAATCGTCCAGGGTGTCCCATCCGAGGGGTGCAGCTTGCTGTTCAGATCCGGAATAAGCGTCGCGCCGGGCGAAATAACCGAACCAGCGAGGACGGAAAGATGTACCGCGGCGCGTGCACCAAACTGAGCAAGAAACTGAGATGGGGCCAGCATCACCATGCAGCCCCCGTCGAAGCCCTCGCCCGTGCACGCGTTACCGCGCGCACAGAATCCACGCCCATCGCGCCGTCAATCGCGTAGAACGCCGGCGCGCCCTCGGGGGAAGTCGCCACCAGCACCCGCCGGCCCTCGGCTTCAACCAGCGAAAGCGTCTGCCGCGGACCCAGCGTAATCCGCTCCACAAGTTGCAATCGCGGAACCGGCCTTCCTGCCCGGCACAGCCGTCCCAGTAACCATTCGGCGAAACCGCCTAGCCGTCCCAACCCGACCTTCGGCCTGATCTTCGCACCGGTGTTCGCGCCGGCATTCGCGCTCATACGCGCGTTGGTCCTTACATCGAGCCTGGCGTTGCTGCTCACCATTTCTCCCCTGTCCCGCCGCTCACGGCAGCCGCGTAATGCGCACCGCGATCTGGTTGTCCAATACTTCAAATTCGCTCCACGCCAGTTGCACGTCGCCTGCGGACAGCGGAACGTCTTCGCCGTAGTTCCACTGCGACTCAATCAACTCTCCGGGCTCGAGCGCCAGCAGGCGGCGCACCCGGAAATCCCGCACCGGAACAACCACCTCCAGCTCCACCGGCAGTCGCGCCACCGGCCCGTCGATAACCGGCACGTCGACAACCGGCAGGTCAGGCAGCCGCCGTTCCTCTTCTTCGCTCATGCCTGCCGGGCCGGAGATGACCGTGGATGCAGCCGGCACCATGGCCTGCGCCGTGTTGGCATTGCTGGCAGTCTCCATCCCGCCGTGCTTTGCCGCCGGCGCCGGCCGCACCTCTGCCGGCCTCGCAGGAACGCGCGCAGCTTCGGCCGGCGGAGGCGGCGGGGCAGACGGCAATGGACGCATAGTTGCCATTCGTCCAGAAACCTTGCAGGAAGCTCACCAGAGCGGCTGGATTTTGATTGGAATGGTCTAAGAATTGCGCCAGATGCGACCGTCTTGCGTATCACAGCAAAGCACCCCACCGGCAATTCGCATCGCTGTTAAACTGAAAAGGAGATTATTCTTCCGTTCCGAGCTCTCGGGTCCCGAGCTCTCGGCCAGAGAGCGACCGAGGTGAACATATGCCCGCACCAGATCAGAACAAATCATTGAACCCCAGCGGCCTGCGCCTGAAAATTGGCCTTGCTGAAATGCTCAAAGGCGGGGTCATCATGGACGTCATGAGCGTCGAGCAGGCGCGCATTGCCGAAGAGGCCGGCGCAGTCTCGGTCATGGCGCTCGAGCGCGTTCCGGCGATGATCCGCGCCGAGGGCGGCGTGGCCCGAATGGCCCGGCCGGGACTGATCAAGCAGATCATCAAATCCGTGTCGATCCCGGTCATGGCCAAAGCCCGCATCGGCCACTTCGCTGAAGCCCAGGTCCTGCAGGAGATCGGCGTCGACTTCATCGACGAGAGCGAGGTGCTCACGCCAGCCGACGAGGCACACCACATCGACAAGCACGCCTTTACCACGCCATTCGTCTGCGGGGCACGCAACCTGGGCGAGGCCTTGCGCCGCATCGCCGAGGGCGCCGCCATGATCCG
>JASIJX010000173.1 GCA_030049955.1 Acidobacteriaceae bacterium | reverse complement strand
ATGCAGCCCATGGTGATAAGCGGCATCGTGGCAAAGCCGAACTCTTCAGCGCCAAGCAGTGCAGCGATGACCACGTCGCGGCCGGTCTGCAGCTTGCCGTCAGTCTGTACGCGGATGCGCGAGCGCAGATCGTTCAGCAGCAGCACCTGTTGCGTCTCTGCAAGGCCAAGCTCCCACGGCAAGCCGGCGTGCTTGATGGAACTGAGCGGCGATGCGCCAGTGCCGCCGGTGTCGCCTGAGATCAGCACTACGTCTGCATGCGCCTTCGAAACGCCCGCGGCCACCGTGCCCACGCCCACTTCGGAGACGAGTTTCACGGCAATGCGCGCCTTCGGGTTGACGTTCTTCAGGTCGTAGATGAGCTGCGCGAGATCCTCGATCGAATAGATGTCGTGGTGCGGCGGCGGCGAAATCAGGCCGACTCCGGGGATCGAGTGCCGCGTCTTCGCGATCACGTCGTCCACTTTGTGGCCGGGCAACTGACCGCCTTCGCCGGGCTTCGCGCCCTGCGCCATCTTGATCTGCAACTCGTCGGCATTGACCAGGTAATTGGTGGTCACGCCAAAGCGGCCGCTCGCGACCTGCTTGACCGCGCTGCGGCGCGAGTCGCCGTTTGCGTCGCGCGTAAAGCGGGCTTCGTCCTCACCGCCTTCGCCGGTGTTCGACATGCCGCCCAGGCGGTTCATGGCGATGGCGAGGGTTTCGTGCGCCTCTTTTGAAATCGACCCAAAGCTCATGGCGCCCGTCGTGAAGCGCTTGACGATCTCCTTGGCCGGCTCGACTTCTTCAATCGGCAGTGGCGTGTCGGAGTACTTGAGCTGGAGCAGACCGCGCAGCGTGCACAGCCTGCGGTTCTCTCCGTCGATCAGGTTCGAATACTCCTCGAAGGTCTTGAAGCTGTTCTGCCGCACAGCATGCTGCACCTTGCTGATGGTCGCCGGGTTGAGCAGGTGATACTCGCCGTTTTCGCGGTACTGGTACTGGCCGCCGACGACGAGATCGGTTTCCGAATCGGTGAGCGGCTGGCAGGCGTAGGCGTGCTTCATCTGCGCCTCGCGCGCAAGCTGCTCGAGTCCGATGCCTTCCACGCGCGATGCGGTGCCGGGGAAGTACGCGTCGATGAGCGACTTGTTCAGGCCGACGGCCTCGAAAACCTGCGCGCCGCGATAGCTCTGCAGCGTGCTGATTCCCATCTTGGAGATGGTCTTGAGTAAAGCCTTGTTGATTCCCTTGATGAAGTTCTTTTCCGCATACTCGCCGGTGAGCTTTTCAGGCAGCAGGTTGCGGCGCTTCAGGTCGTGGATGGTCTCGATAGCGAGATAGGGATTGACCGCGCTCGCGCCATAGCCAATCAGCAGGGCAAAGTGCATCACCTCGCGCGGCTCGCCGCTCTCGATGATCAGGGCCACCTGCGTGCGCGTCTCTTCCTTCACCAGCCGGTTGTGCACGGCGGCCATGGCCAGCATGCTGGGGATCGGCGCGTAGGTCGAATCGACGCCGCGATCGGAAAGGATGAGCAGCGTGTAGCCGGACTGCACGGCGTGCGAGGCGCGGGCGCTCAGCTCATTGAGGGCACGCTTCAAGCCGGCTTCGCCGTCTTCAGCCCGGAAGAGCGCAGGCAGCGTCGTTGCCAGCAGGTCGCCCGACGAAACGCGGCGCAGCTTTTCCAGATCCCTATTGGTGAGGATCGGATGCGGCAGCTTGAGCGTGTGGCAGTTCTCCGGCTTCTCGTCCAGAATGTTGCGCTCCGTGCCGATGTAGCTGATCAGCGACATCACCAGCTCTTCGCGGATGGGATCGATGGGCGGGTTCGTCACCTGCGCAAAGAGCTGTTTGAAGTAGGCGAAGAGCGGTTGCGGCTGGTCCGACAGGCAGGCGAGCGGCACGTCGGTGCCCATCGAGCCTACCGGCTCCTCGCCCTTGGCTGCCATAGGCTGCAGCAAGATGCGGAGATCCTCTTCGCTGTAGCCGCAGGCTCGCTGGCGGCGCAGCAGCGTCTCGTGATTCGAGCCGATGACGCGCGCGGGCTCGGGCAGCACGTCCAGAGTGATCTGCTGGTTTTTGAGCCATTCGCCGTAAGGCTTGCGGCCGGCCAGTTCCTTCTTGATTTCGGCGTCGGAGATGATGCGCTTCTCGACCGTGTCGACTAGGAACATGCGGCCTGGTTGCAGGCGGCCCTTCTTGCTCACTTCCTCGGCGGGGACTTCGATGACGCCGGCCTCAGAGGCCAGCACCACTAGGTCGTCCTTGGTGATGATGTAGCGGCCCGGACGCAGTCCGTTGCGGTCGAGAGTCGCGCCGATGATGCGGCCGTCAGTGAAAGCAATCGCGGCGGGACCGTCCCACGGCTCCATCAACGAGGCGTGGTACTCGTAAAACGCGCGCTTGTCCTCGTCCATGTCCGGATTGCCGGCCCAGGCTTCGGGGATCAGCATAGCCATGACGTGGGGCAGGGAACGGCCGCTCTGGTAGAGGAATTCGACTGTGTTGTCGAGCGAGGCCGAGTCGCTGCCGCCCGGAATTACGACGGGATAGAGATCGTTGATTTTGCCGTTGTACACCGGGCTCTGGAAGACGCTCTGCCTCGCGTTCATCCAGCTCACGTTGCCGCGGACGGTGTTGATCTCGCCGTTGTGGCAGACGTAACGGTACGGGTGCGCCAGCTTCCAGCTAGGGAAAGTGTTGGTGGAGAAGCGCTGGTGGACTAGGCAAAGCGCGCTGGTGACGAGCGGGTTCGCCAGTTCGAAGTAGAATCTCTCGATCTGCGGGGCCAGCATCAGGCCTTTGTAAATAATTGTCCGGCAGGAGAACGAAGGAACATAAAACGTCTCCTTGTCCTCGATCTCCGAGTCGGCAATCTCGTTTTCCGTGCGACGGCGGATGCGGTAGAGCAAACGCTCGAAGGCCTCTTCGTCCAGACCCGCGGGTGCGGATACAAAAAGCTGTTCGATGTAGGGCTGGGAGTTGCGGGCTTCGCGGCCAATGGCGTCGCCGTTCACCGGCGTGTCGCGCCAGCCGAGGACGGTACAGCCTTCCTCCTGCGCAATGCGCTCAAAGACGCCCTCGCACTGCAGACGGCTGTGCTTTTCAACCGGCAGAAAACACATGGCCACGCCATAGCCGCCCGGCTCAGGCAGCTTCATGCCCAGTTCGCCGCACTCGCGCGCAAAAAAGGCATGGGGGATCTGAATGAGAATACCTGCTCCGTCGCCGGTCTGGGGGTCGCATCCGGCCGCTCCGCGATGCGTGAGGTTGATGAGCACCTCAAGGCCCTTGCGGATGATCTCGTGGCTCTTTTCGCCGCGAATGCTGGCGACCAGACCCATACCGCAAGCATCGTGCTCGTTGCGCGGGTCGTACAGACCCTGCACGCTAGGGAACCCAACGGGAATCGAGGGACGACGACTTGAATTCTCCATGGCAGCCTTTGTCATGAACGTTTTTTATGAAACTCGTGCCACGAACTTGTCGTGCACAACGCCTGCGGCGTAAAAGAGCGCCGAGGCACAATTTTTTGTTGCCTTTATATGATGCGGCCTTCTTGCGCCCGCGCCGTGGCCGGGCTGGCTCTGTGACCGCGCTCCGGACAGCCAGCATTGCTATGGAGCGCGCTGAAAAAATAGACCGGTTTGACGCCGAAGACACAACCACGGCGCGCTCGCGAACCGCGACCGCCCCGTTTTTCCTCTGTTGTGCAGGCACAACCGCGTCCGAGACTAAGCTCCTTCTAATATAACGAAAAATTCACCTTGGCGCAGAAGTTCCTTTTCACCAGATGGTTTGGCCGTGCGGGTTTATCGAGCCGCACAGCAGTTGAGTCCATTTTCGGAACCAGAAGACGGCCTTTGGCGGCTCATTTGAGCCCGTGAAATGGAGATTAACGTGAGCGAAAATTTGGGAAAACCGTGATCGGGAGCCACGCAACCCAACCTGTAGGTGGTTGGTTTCTTGGCGCGGCCATCTCAGCTTCGGGAACGGCTCATTCAAGTGCTTCAGAACACGCTGCTCGAGGTGGAAGCTTCCTCCGGAGTAGCTGCGGACGACCCCGCGCTCGCGGCGCTGAAAAGTGTCATTTTGCGACGCGTCGCCAATCTCGAACTGGCCGGGGCAGAGGATGAAGCATCTACCGAGGAGTCCTCAGTCGCGGCGGAAGTTGCGCCTGCGAACGAAGCTGGCCCGCCCGAGGTTGAAATTACCGCTCAGAAACTGAAGCAGGAAACAACTGCCGAAAACAGCGCAGGTTCCGCAAATTCATCGTCAATTCAGAAACTTGCCGGGGCTGAGCAAAAGCACTCGTAAAAATGCGAGGGGCGGCATTTCGAATCGGCTTGAAATGCCGCCCTGCGATCGTGCAGTTTTTCAACTGAATCTGGCTTATTGAGCCACCAGCTTCTTCTCTTGCCTCTGGCCGGTCCGGCTTTGATGATCGCTGGCGCGCGATGCGGCAAGGTCGAAGCGGTCGAGATTCATCACCTTGTTCCACGCCGCAACAAAGTCCCGCGCCAACTTCTCCGTCGCATCGGAGGATGCGTAGACCTCCGCCAGCGCGCGTAGCTCTGAGTGGGAGCCGAAGATCAGGTCGACGCGCGTCGCTGTCCAATTCGCCTGGTTCGATCTGGTATCGCGGCCCTCGTAAATCCCGTCGTTGCCGTCCAGCGGCTGCCATACCGTGTTCATGTCGAGCAGGTTAACAAAGAAGTCGTTGGTCAGCGTTTCCGGTTTGCTGGTGAACACGCCATGCTTTGCATGATCGAAATTCGCGCCGAGAACACGCAGCCCGCCGACCAGAACCGTCATCTCCGGCGCAGTAAGCTTGAGCAGCTGCGCCTTATCCACCAGGAACTCCTCGGGTGAGAGCCGCTGATGCTTGCGGCTCGAATAATTGCGGAAGCCATCGGCAATCGGCTCGAGCGGCGCGAAAGATTCGACATCCGTTTGCTCCTGCGATGCGTCTGTGCGGCCGGGCGAGAAGGGAACTTTCAAGTTGTGCCCGGCATCCTTCGCCGCTTTCTCGACTGCCGCGCAGCCGCCGAGAACAATCAGGTCGGCCAGCGAGACTTTCTTGCCACCAGTTTGCGCCGCGTTGAACTGCGCCTGGATAGCTTCGAGCGCTGTGAGCACCTTGGCCAACTGTGCGGGCTGGTTGACGGCCCAGTACCGCTGCGGCGCCAGGCGAATGCGCGCCCCGTTCGCTCCGCCGCGCTTGTCGGAGCCGCGGAACGTCGAGGCCGACGCCCAGGCGGTCGAGACCAGTTGCGCGACCGACAGACCCGAGGCCAGGACTTTCGCCTTCAGCGCGGCAATCTCCGCCTCGCCGATCAGCGGGTGATCCACCGCCGGGACCGGGTCCTGCCAGATCAGCGTCTCCTTCGGCACCAGCGGTCCGAGATAACGCTGGATCGGTCCCATGTCGCGGTGCGTCAGCTTGTACCACGCCCGGGCAAACGCATCGGCGAACTGATCGGGATGCTCGTAGAAGCGACGCGAGATCTTGCCATACGCCGGGTCCAGCCGCAGCGAGAGGTCGGTGACCAGCATCGTCGGCACCCGTTTCTTCGCACCATCGAACGGGTCGGGGATCGTCGCCGCCGCGTCCTTGGCGACAAACTGCCAGTTACCCGCCGGGCTCTTGGTCAGCTCCCATTCATGGGTGAACAGGTTCTCGAAAAAGTAGTTGCTCCATTGCGTCGGCGTCTGCGACCAGATCACCTCCGGCCCGCCGGTGATCGCGTCGCCCCCGACGCCGGTGCGGAATTTGCTCTTCCAGCCAAGCCCCTGCTGCTCGATCGGCGCCGCTTCCGGTTCCGCCCCGACCAGCGCCGCATCACCCGCACCGTGGGTTTTGCCGAAGGTGTGGCCGCCGGCAATCAGGGCCACGGTCTCCTCGTCGTTCATCGCCATGCGCAGGAACGTCTCGCGGATGTCGATGGCCGCCGCGAGCGGATCGGGCTTGCCGTTCGGACCTTCCGGATTGACGTAGATCAGGCCCATCTGCACCGCACCGAGCGGGTTCTGCAGCTGGCGGTCGCCGCTGTAGCGCTGATCGCCGAGCCAGGTCTGCTCGGGACCCCAGTAGAGTTCGTCGGGTTCCCAGACGTCCTTGCGCCCGCCGCCGAAGCCAAAGGTTTTGAAGCCCATCGACTCAAGCGCCACGTTGCCGGCCAGGATCATCAGATCCGCCCAGGAAATCTTGCGGCCATATTTCTGCTTGATCGGCCACAGCAACCGGCGCGCCTTGTCGAGGTTGGCATTATCCGGCCAGCTGCCGAGCGGCGCAAAGCGCTGCTGGCCCGACCCCGCGCCGCCGCGGCCGTCGCCGATCCGGTAGGTGCCGGCGGCGTGCCACGCCATGCGGATCATCAGACCGCCATAGTGACCGAAATCGGCCGGCCACCAGGGCTGCGAATCGGTCATCAGCGCGTGCAGGTCCTTGATCACCGCCGGCAGATCGAGGCTGTTGAATTCCGTGGCGTAGTCGAACGCCTCGCCCATCGGATCGGACAGCGCGGAATGCCGGTGCAGAACGTCCAGGTTCAGCTGGTTCGGCCACCAGTCCCGGTTGGTCCGCCAGCCGCCGTGGATCACCGGGCACTGGCCGGGTTTCGTGTCAGTCGTTGCGTCCATCGTTGTCTCCTGCTTGCTCGCTGCGGTCCGGGCCCGCAAACCCTGGCCAGTCTGTTGCGCGCTTCGGGGGCGCGATTGGCGTGATGATTCGGTTGCACGATCGGCGTGATGATCGAGGCGATAAACCATGAACCAGGCACGCCGACGCCTGGGTCGCGCCAGTCGCTGATGCGCCGGTTGCGGCGCTCGCAAGCCGCCGTGCCGGCGCGCCGTGTCAGGGTGGGGGCCGCGGTTTACCCTCTCTGATGACCGGACTTGCGCCCCCTTATCGCAGTCGGGATGATAGGAGCAAGCGCCACAACTCAATGGGTCTGATAGACCATGCCTATAACAACAGTACTGCTGACCAAATGACCCTGCCGCCGGTGAACCTCCGCGACCTCCGCTACCTGCTGGCCGTCGCCGAGCATCAGCATTTCGGCCGCGCCGCCCAGCTCTGCGGCATCAGCCAGCCAACGCTGTCGGTG
>JASIJX010000172.1 GCA_030049955.1 Acidobacteriaceae bacterium | reverse complement strand
GAGGTCAAGCTGCTCTATCCCGATACTTCGGTGATCGCCATGACTGCCTCGAGCTCGGTGAACGCGGCCGTGGAGGCGATGCGCTGCGGAGCCTCGGACTATCTGACGAAGCCCTTCGCCATGGACGAGCTGTCGACCGTTCTTGACCGGGCCGCGCATAGCCACATGACCGACACCGCCACGCGGCAGTTGCGCGAACGGCTGCGGCTCTCCGAGGGGCTGGGCTCGATGATCGGCCGCTCGCCGGAGATGGAGAAGCTTTACCGCATTCTGTCCAAGGTCGCCCAGAGCTTGCACCCGGTGCTGATCCTGGGCGAGAGCGGGACGGGCAAGGAACTGGTGGCGCGCACCATCCACGCTTATGGGCCCAACGCTCCGAAGCCGTTTCTTCCGGTCGACTGCGGATCGCTGGTGCCAACGCTGATTGAAAGCGAACTATTCGGATACGTGAAGGGCGCCTTTACGGGGGCCAACCGGTCGAAAGACGGCCTCATGGTTTCGGCCGGCGAGGGCACGGTCTTCCTCGATGAAATCGGCGAGCTGTCGCTCGACCTGCAGGCCAAGCTGCTGCGCGCGCTGCAGGAAAAAGAGGTGCGGCCGGTGGGCGCTACGCACCGCGTGCCAGTGCGGGCGCGCATCGTGGCCGCCACCAACCGCAACCTGGCGGAGATGGTCGAAAAGGGCACCTTCCGCAAGGATCTTTTCTACCGCCTGAACGTGGTCAACCTGAAGCTGCCGGCGCTGCGCGACCGCCGCGAGGACATACCGCTCCTGGCTGCGCACTTCCTCAACCGCATCAGCCGGGAGCACGGGCGCAACTTTACTCTCGCTGATGAAGTGCTGCGCACGATGATGCGCTATGACTGGCCGGGCAATGTGCGCGAGCTTGAAAACTCCGTGGAACGCGCATGCACGATGTCCTCCGGGCCGGTGCTGCGCCTGGGCGACCTGCCCACGCAATTGCAGCAGCAGGGCCTGGAACAGACTCTTGAGGCGCGGCGCGCGGCCGGTGCCGGGGAAGACGGCGTAACCGATGCGCCGGAGGTGAAGCCGCTGGCCGAGCTTGAACGCGAGGCCATCCTCGGCGCCATCCGCACGCTGAACGGCGACAAGCTGCAGGCGGCCAAGCTCCTGGGGATCGGCAAGACCACGCTCTACCGCAAGCTGAAGGAATACGGCATCTGCGATCCGATGCAGGAAGACTGAAGAGACAGCGGACAGCAAGCAGCGGACAGAGAACAGGGATCAGGATCACCGGTTGCACGGGCGCTGACCGCCGTCAACTGCCAACTGTTAACTGTCAACTAAATAAGGGGAGTGCGACGATGAGCGTTCTAATGGTGACCGGGATAGAAGGGGCTGAGAACTGCGCCACAGTAGTGAGCCAGGCACTGAACACTGAGGTTCAGGTGGCCGAGGGGCGCAAGGCTGCGCTGGCGGCGCTGCGCCGCGCGGAGTTTGCCGTGGTGGTGGTGGACCAGACGCTGGCCGGGTGTGATCCGGCGGCGGCCGAGGTCATCTGGGAGCGCGCAGGCCTTGCGATTCCGCTCGAAATCAACTTTGCTCTCTCCGGCGCGGCGCGGCTGATCCGCGAAATCCGGGCGGCCATCCATCGCCGCGAGCGGGAGCAGACACTGGCCCGGCGCGCCGCCGCAGCGGCGATCGAAAACGAGCTGAAATCCACGGTGGCCGGTCTGCTGCTGCACTCCGAACTGGCCCTCAACGGGCCCGGCGTGCCTGCGCCGGTGGCCGACAAGCTGCGCGTGGTGGCGGATCTGGCCGTCAGCCTGCGCCGGCAGTTGAACGCGCCGGTGGGAGCGCCGTCGCGGTCCGCGGCATGACGGACAGGGAGCAAGGGAGCGAGTCGGCAAATCAGCAAGTCGGCGGGTCAGCGGGTCATTGAGTTTGTGAGCCTGCGAGTCAGCAAATTTGTTGCCGGATATCGGGCATCGAATGCTTCCGCAGCATGACAGGTTTTTGCGTGGCACGCGCGCACGCCGGGGCGGAACTGCCCCGGCGCTTTTTCTGCCTGGACGAGGCTTCTGGACAAGGCTCCTGGACGAGGCTGATGTCTTTTTCTATTCCCTATTCCCTGCTCCCGGACCTCTGTTCCCTGACTTACCGCACCAGCGACGCCAGCGCCAGTGTCATCCCCAGGCCGCTTATGCTCAGCACTGTTTCGAGCACCGACCAGGTAGCGAGCGTTCCCTTGATCTCCAGCCGGAAGAGCGACTCGACCAGCCAGAAGCCGGAATCGTTGACGTGCGAAAGGAAGATCGAGCCTGAGCCCGTGGCCAGCACCAGCATCTCCGGCCGTACGCCCATGGCTCCGGCAAGCGGCGCGAGCACGCCCGCGGCCACGGCCATGGCCACGGTGGCCGAGCCCATGCAAACACGGACCACCGCAGCCAAAAGCCAGGCGAGCACGAGCGGCGGAATATGCGCGCCCATAGCCAGTTGGACGGTGGCCTGGGCGGCGCCCGAGTCGCGAAGCACGCCGCTGAGCCCGCCGGCCGCCGACAGGATGACGAGCACTCCGGCGATGGGGGCGAATGAATCGGCTACCAGCTTGCGCAAGCCGCCGCGACCGCACCACGCCGGGTTACGGACATATGGCCCGAGCAGAGCCAGCGCCACCAAAGCGGCGAGCAGCATGGAGACGTCCGGATAGCCGGCCAGACGCAGAAGCTGATTGGTGCGGCTTCCCGTCGCTGCAATGTTGTCGGCCCAGCTTCCCATGCAGATGAGCGCCACCGGCAGCAGGATGGAGACGAGCGCCCGCCACGCAGCCGGGCATGCAGTTGCGTCGTTGTCTTCGGCCGCACTTGCCGCGCCCAGCGCCGGCGCAGCCCGGCCTTCGAGCCAATGGAAGCGGTCGCGGTCTTTTTCCCAGCGCCGCGTGAGCACCGAACTCAGCACCGGCCCGGCGAGAATGGCGGCGGGGATGCCTGCGGCAAGTCCCCAGAGAATGGTTCGGCCTACATCGGCGTGGTAGACGGTGGTGGCAAGCATCGCCGCCGGGTGCGGCGGGACGAGACCGTGCATGATCGAGAGGCCGGCCATGACGGGAATGCCGAGCAGGATAGGAGGACGGCCGGTGCGCCGCGCCGCCTCGACCACCAGCGGCATGAGCAGCACCAGCCCGACCTCAAAGAACACCGCCAGGCCCACGAGCAATCCCAGAGCGAGCAGCAGCCAGGGCAGCGCGCCGGGGTTCGAACGGGCCACCAACGCGCTGCCTGAAGCGCTCGCAGCCAGAAGCTGCCCGAGGATGGCGCCCATGGCAAGGATGATGGCGATGTGGCCCATCATGGAGCCCACACCGGCAGTAAAGGAGACCGGAACCTGATTGAGCGGCATGCCTGCAGCCGCGCCCAGCGCGAGCGCCGTTACAGCCAGGCCAAGCGCCGCATGCCAGCGCAGCCGCGCCACCAGCAGCAGCAAGAGCAGCACCGCGCCGGCCACGCAGGCCACCAGATACCAGGGATGCACAGAGATGCCCAGATACAAGGGATGTGGGTGCACGGGCCGATTATTCCATACGGCGGGCGATGCCTTTCATGCCGGACTCGCGGAAGCCCGCATGGGATCAGCGGACCGGATCAGGGGAACCGTGCCCCGGCGACGGAATCGGGGGCGACGGAATCGGGGGCTGTCCGCCCGTCATCTTGTCCGCAGCGGCAATTTCGTCTCATGCTTCCACAGCCTGCGGTGGGCGCGTGGGCAGATTGTGCCAACCTCGCCCGCTAGAATCGATACGGGACACCATGACAGAGAAAAGCGAAACCGTCGGCAATACCAATACCGTGATACTCGGCTCTGGCTGCGCCGGGCTTACGGCAGCCATTTACTCGGCTCGTGCCGGGCTTAATCCGCTGGTTCTAGAGGGCCATGAGCCCGGAGGCCAGCTTTCCATCACCACATTGGTTGAGAACTTTCCCGGCTGGCCCGAGGGCATCCAGGGGCCGGAGCTGATCGACAACATGAAGAAGCAGGCGCAGCGCTTCGGCGCGCGCTTCGAGCTGGCGCACCTGATCAAGGCCGATCTCGGCCAGCATCCGATCCGCCTCGAAACCTCTGTGGGCGAAGTGATGACGCGTACGCTCATCATTGCTTCGGGAGCCAGCGCGCG
>JASIJX010000171.1 GCA_030049955.1 Acidobacteriaceae bacterium | reverse complement strand
TGTTGGGAATGTTCTGGCAATCGGCACGGAACACGAATTTCAATCTTTCGCTGATGTCGAAGGTGCGCATGAGGCTGCCATTGAGTGAGCGTAGAGATGGGACGGACAGAGTTGCGAATCGAAGTGTGCATGGGGGAGGGCCTCCGTTGAAAAGTTAAACTTGGTCACTCCTGCTTTGAGAAGCTTGAGGTGCGATTTATAGGCAAGCCGAAGAGTTCGCGCGGTCGGTTTGATGGTTGCGATCTCAGTTAAGAATTTAATGCGTTCTCTAGATCAATTGTCAATAGAAAAATCGTTTAACTTATGCAATTGGATCGGCGGCCTTCGGTTTAAAAGCTGCAGTGGCGCAGGCGGGCTTCCAGCAGAAATGCCGGCGGCAGAATTTGGGAGTTGAGACAGGCTCAGCCAAGCGCGAAAAGCTGATCGATTGAAAAGCTGATCGATTATAGATACCTTGCTACGGATTGAGTGCAGAGCGGTTTGCTTGCCCGCTAGCCCGTCTGCTCAAGGCATTCGGCGCGTCAGGCGGATAGCCTTTCAAGCCGTCGGTTGGTGGAACCTTCGGTAAGGGTTCTGCGCCTGCGGCAAGCGTTTCCTGCGTGATTGCCCGGTGCTGCACGTAGTTATAGGGAGGCACAGCAATGCCGCGCAGGAGAGTAATGGCAAGCTGAATCAGGCGCGGACCATAGGTTTCTGTCATGTGCCAGATGGACCCGATCAAGGCGCTCGACCCGGAGCGAATTTCCTCAACCGCTTCGGGAATGCAGTCCTGGCCGACAATGGCGAAGTTCTGCTCCTGACCACGCTTTCGAATAGCTTCTAGAACGCCCAATGCACTGGAGTCGGTTGCTGCGGCGATCAGAGTATGTTTACCGCCACGGTGAGCATCGAGGAACTCCTGCATGGCCTTTCTACTGGCTTCGCGCATACCGCGGCCTTCGATTTGCATAAAGCGATCTTGCGGAACGGCGGGCAAGCGTTCCCGTATCGCGTCAAAGGCTCCGGCGATGCGGCTCTGCACAAAGCTGCCCGCCTCGCCGAATCCCACGCCCAATACCCTATCGATCTTTCCGCTCCATGCGCGCATGGCATGTTGTGCCAGCAATGCGCCGGCCTGGTAGCCGGCCTCGAAATTATCCACGCCGAAGTACGTGGCGTTGGGGTGCGGTACGTCGATGGCAATGAGGGGAATATCGGCCTTTTTTAAAATATGGGCAATGCGCGGCGCTACCGCCTCCTCGACCTGAAACTCTAGAACCAGATCCACGCGCTTGGCCACAAATTCCTCAGCATTTCGGATGGCAGTGTCCGGATCGAAGCGGTTGTCGAGGATCAGAAGTTCGACACCCGACGCGGCTGCAGCCGCGGAAACGGTTTGCGTGAGGGCAATGGAAAACGGCAGGTCTGCGCTCTGGACGGCGAATCCAAAATGCAGGCGGCGCGGGCGTGAGACTAGACGGTAAAGACCGTTCTGGTTCTGGGCCACATAGCCGCGGTGCACCAGCGTCTTGAGAATCCGGTAGATGCTGGTTTTGGAGATGCTTGTCTTCTGGTAAATATCTTCGAGAGACTGGGCCGTCCGGTCCTTCTCCAGCAGCTCGATCACATCGAGCGCCTTTGACAAAATGGGAATCAGATACAACCGCTTGATCTTGGCCTTAGGCACCCATTCATCTCCTTGCGAGGTGTTCGCTGGACAGAAACTCGATTCGTGGATCGATTCATGCCAATGATAGCTCCGAGACGAGGCACAGGTGCAAGTGCCGCAATCAGCTTCGGCAGGAGCATAGCCACGCCCTGCCAGGAAACGCATACTTCTATGGATCGCTAATCGAGATGGAAGATTCGATCCAGCGGAATCATGTTCTGGTCAGGGGCGCGATCACCGGCCCCTTCGAAGAACGGCGCCATCTCCGCCTGCCATCGCGCATTTACGGGGTGCTTTTGCATATTTTCGAAGCAGCGATGAAAATCGTCGGTTTCAAGATAGCCGACCAACAGACCATCGTGTCTCAGAAAGAGCGAGTAATTACGCCAGCCGGCTTGACGAAGCGCATCCAGCATCTCTGGCCAGACCGCAGCATGACGCGCTTTATATTCGTCGAGCTTTTCGGGCTTTACCTTTAATAGAAAGCAGATATGTTGTGTCATCGCCGTTACTTGGAGAATCTGATTACGCTGGCACCTGGACTTCAGTGGTCATGCGCCGGTTAAGCACTTCAATTTCGTAGTGGCGAACCGTCTGAAGCCAATCCATACCGCAGGGTTTGTCATTCCTGAGGCAGTAGTAGTCCCAAACGGCCGCCCAAGGCATCGACTTCTCTTCTTCAAGAAGGGCCAGGCGGGCGGTAAAATCAAAGCTGTTTTCCGCACTAATGAGAGCTTGGCGCGGCTCCAGCAGCGCGACAAGGAGCGCCTTGCGCATGTTGCGTGCGCCAATTACCCACGCTGCGACGCGGTTGATACTGGCGTCGAAAAAATCGAGTCCGATGTGCACCCTCTTGAGAGCGTCGCAGCGGACAATTTCCTGCGCTATAGCGATAGTCGCCTCGTCCAGCAGCACCACATGGTCGCTATCCCAACGCACCGGCCTCGATACATGGAGCAGCAACTCATCGAGATAACACAGGCCAGTTGAAATCTTGTCTGCCACATTCTCGGTGGGATGGAAGTGTCCAGCATCGAGGCACAGCAATGTCTTGCGAGTGCCAGCGTAGGCAAGATAGAACTCGTTGGTCCCAACCGTGTAACTTTCCGCACCGATTCCGAAAAGCTTGCCCTCCACCGCGACCTTGTGGTGGCGGCCATCGAAGGCGCCGAGAATCTCATCGAGCGCCGCCGCCAGTCGCTGCCGCGGTGCGATCCGGCTGGCAGGAGTGTCCTTATATCCATCGGGAACCCAGATGTTCATGATCACCGGGCCCTTCAGTTCGGCGCCCATGTATTCGCTGATTCTCCGACTAGCGATGCAGTGGTCGATCCAGAACCGGCGGATGGCGCTGTCTGGATGACTGAGCGTAAGGTTCTGTGCGCTCCAGGGATGAGAAAAGCACGTGGGGTTGAAATCGAGCCCAAGACCCTTTTGTCGCGCCCAGTCGATCCAACGCTGGAAATGTGCGGGCTGGATGGAATCGCGCTCCACGCGCCCTTCAGCCTCGTGGTAGATGGCGTGCAGATTGACGCGATGCTGGCCGGGAATAAGCGAAAGCGCAAGTTCAAGATCGGCGCGGAGTTCCGGCGCGGTACGCGCGCGGCCGGGATAATTGCCCGTTGCCTGAATGCCGCCCGTCAAATTCGCACTGGGGTCTTCGAAACCGAGAACATCGTCACCCTGCCAGCACTGGATCGAAATCGGAATGATATCCAGCGTGGCCAGTGTTGCGTCCGTATCGACGCCCTGCTCGGCAAACTGCTCTTTTGCGAGTTCGTAAGCGTCTCGGATTCTCTTTTCCGTCAT
>JASIJX010000170.1 GCA_030049955.1 Acidobacteriaceae bacterium | reverse complement strand
CGCACGGCAAGCTCACGAGAGGACAGCCGAATCTCAATTCGTATTCGGGATCAGAGTTTGGTATTGAAAGGCACGGAAATTCAAAGAGGATTTCCACTATGCGTAAGTTCTGGACCGGGTTCGTCATCGCTGCCGTCGCTATTGCGGCAGCAGAGTTCGCGTATGTGCGGTTTGGTTTCGTCAATCCCAGTGCGGATGTCGCCGAGAACCCGATTGAAAAGGGTATAGCGATGCCTGAAACGCTGCCGGGCTAAACGGTTATCGCGGCGGAGGCGCCGTTCCGCTTTGCCATTACCGCATGCGTAAAGCGCATCTTTATGCCATTCTTCGGCCGCAGGATGACCATGGCTCGCTCCTCGATCCCCTGTCCGGGCACAAGCTCGAAATCATAGCGGCGCAGCAGCGTGCTCAGAATCATCAGCATCTGGAGCATCGCGTACTCTTTGCCTATGCAAATCCGTGGCCCGCCTCCGAAGGGGAGATACGTGAATGGCGTGCGTAGTTTCTCGTTCTCCTTGACGAAGCGCTCCGGCCGGAAATCTCCAACATTTTCCCAGCGGCTCTTCGCATGGTGTGCGCCGTAGATATAAACGATCACCATCGAACCAGCAGGGATGACGACATCGCCTACGCGATCCTCGTTCACCGCCATGCGGTCGACCATCCAGAATGGAGGATAGAGGCGCAGCGCCTCCTGAATGATCTGCGTGGTGTATGGAAATTTCAGAACATCTGCGTGGCTCAACGGAGCGTCGCCAAGCACAGCATAGAACTCCTCGCGCACACGTTCGAGGGCATCAGGATGTGTGCTCAGTAGATAGAGCAGCCACGAGAGGGCATTGGAGGACGTCTCGTGCCCGGCAACCAGCAACTGCATGCTCTCACTAAGTACCATTTCATCGCTCATGCCTTCGCCGTCGGCGTAACGAGCATCCATCAGGCTCTGAAGCAAATCGCTTCCGGGCGGCTGATTGCGGCGCGCCTGGATGTACTTCAACAGTACGCTGTCAGCGCACACGCGCATATCTTCGTGCTTCTTCAGTTCTCCCGAAACAGCGAACCACGGATTCAGATAGGGCTGCAGCGTCTGCCGAACGATAAACTCCTGCACCGCACATATCGTGTGGCTGACCAGGTCGATGTCCTCGCGCCTAAGCCGTGCGCCGAAAAGTGATCGCGCGACCATCGCGAAGGTCATCTCCATCAGCTGCGGATAAATGTCGACGGGGCCTTCTTGTATGCGGCGGTCGAACTCGCGCAGCGACTCGGCCAGCGAGTCCTGCATGATAGTGGAGAGAGCATCAAGCTGCTTGCGATCAAAGCCTTTCTGGATCAATCGGCGCTGGTTGCGCCATGCTTCTCCCTCGGTGGTGAGCAATCCCTTGCCAAGGAAGTGCCCCATGCGCTTCACCTGGATTTCAGACTTCCGGTAGTTTTCAGCATTCGACTTAAGTACATGTTCAATCACGATCGGGTCGGTCGTGACGATGGCTTCCTTGAGACCTCCGATGTAAAACCGGAAGGTATCGCCCAGTTCCTCTACATAAGTTGAAAGAATCGACACCGGATTACGCACGATGGCGGGGGAATCCATAAAGGAGCGGATCCGGGAGATAGTAGGGAGGGACGTGGACAATGTCACACCTCACGTAACATAGGGTCTGGGCGAGACAACTCGAGCGTTGGCGTCTTGCCTTGACCGAAAATAAAACCTAAATCCAGAAATCAAGGAAACCACGGGGTCAGGACCAGGTTCCGTCTCCCAGTTCCTTCAACAGTATCAGGTGATGCCAGATCGCACGTGTCATTGTGGAGTGCTGGCGGTAAGGTACGCCGAATTCTGCGGCGGTCCTTTCAACAATGCGCGTCAGCGGGGCATAGTGTGTGTGGCACACGAACGGACATAGATGGTGTACGACATGATGGTTGAGCCCGCCTGTAAGCCAGCCCACGACAGGATTTGTCGTAGCGTAGTCCGCGGTTGTAGCGAAGATATGATACACGCCGTTCTCGAACTCGTTGCGACCTTTCGGGAAGTACGTACTATCCACCGTGTGGGTCGTCTGGAAAACCAGCGCCACGCTCAGGCCGATGATCAGGTGCACGAGGAGGAATGCCCCGGCGACCCACATGATCGGCATGCCTAGCAGCACCACGGGCAGCACGAGCATATAGGTGAAATAAAAGGCTTTGCCCGCGAAGAGGATCGTGTATTCCCGGGTGGGATGATGTGTCTTCTTCAGGTAATCATGCGCGGGGAAGAAGAAGGCTTCGAAATCCCGGACAAAAACGTAGTCAAGCGAGAAGACGGCGTACAGACACAGGGCGTAGATGTGCTGAAACCGCTGCAAGGGGCGGAGAGGCTCGTATGGCGTAAACCGGAGCAACCCGCGGCCTGTCAGAGCGTCGTCCTCGCCATGAACGTTGACGCAGGAGTGATGCCCGCGGTGATGCAGAATCCTCCACATATACGAGTTGATCCCGCACACGTCGAAGACGTAGTTCAGCGCTTTGTTCACGGATGCCCTTGACGAGATCGCGTTATGGTTGCTGTCGTGGGCAATGTTGAGAAGGAGGAAAGTCTGGGCCAGTCCGCCAAGAATATAGAGCGCAACGAACCATCCAGTGCCGGGACGCAGTGCGTAGATGACAGCCCAACTGCCAGCCAGCACAGTAAATCCCGCCCCGATCTTGACCCCCATCATGCGGTTTGCTTTGGGAGAGAGCTTCTGTTCAGTGAAATATTGGTCCAGCCGCCGTCGAAGAATCTTCGGAAAGGAGAGATCGCTGTCAGGGTCCACTACCTCCTGCGGGAGATCGTGGGAGACTAGATCGTCCTCCGCGGGATGTGGCGATACGCCAACTGGGGTACTGAGAGCGGAAGCCATGGGGTGATAGGTCACGACTTTCTCCAGTACGCCGTTGAGTCCTGCCATGCCTCGGCAGGAGCCGGCATACGCGGCGGTGAACGCTGCAATGCTGATCGTAGCGTGAAAGTGGTTGCCGGGCAAGGGGCCTCACTCCCCACGAAAATCCGGCTGCGGAAACTTTGGTGCCGCAGGCTGATGAAATCCATCCATCGCTCTGCTAGCATGGTGTGCATATTCACAGACGAGTGGATTGGGTTCATTCGTTTCCCGGATTCCTGGACCATTTTTGACCTCCTGACTGGCGCATTGCCAGGTCACGACGGATCGGCCAGTTAAGCTCTATCCATTCGGTCCGCTTCATTTGCTTACTTTTGATCGAGATGGCTGCAAGGCTCACTTTGCAAGGCGGTAATGAACACGAGGGCATTGCAGGCGACGAAATGTTCCTGTTCCAAGAAACGGGTTGTTCCTGTTAACGTTCGAAAGGGCTTTGCTGAACCAAAATGTCGTCAATTTTAGAGGAACTTGACCGGCTTGAGCAGGAGCATCCACATAAGCTCCTGTTCTCCTATATCGATCTGAATGGGAATACGCTCGAGAGCTACACCTACGGGTCATTTGTGGCGCGGACGAAGGCGATCGCACAGAACCTGATTAGGGATGGACGCTTCACGCAGGACGATCGTCTCCTCTTGGCGTACCCTCCGGGCCTGGAAATGATCTGTGCGTTCTTCGGCTGTGTGCGCGCGGGTCTGATCCCCGTCCCCGTTTATCCACCCAGCTCCCGGGGCTTTCAGAGTGCGCTCTACAAAATGGTGCACATCGCCAAGGACTGCGAGGCCGTCGGCATCCTGACCTGCAGCGAGTATCATGCCTCACTGAAGACAAACCTCGCCCGCAGCGGTGTCGCGACTTCTGGCCTGGATGGCGAATACATCTCCGGCCTACCCTGGGTTGTCACGGAGGCGTTCAGGGACGTGGTCGCGGGTGAAACCTTTCCCACGCCGGGAAATATTCTTTTCCTGCAGTACACCTCCGGCTCCACCATGGAACCCAAGGGCGTGATGGTGACGCACGAGAACATCCTCCGCACAGCGCCACTGGTCATCGATCACGCTTCCCCGATTGTCGTCTCCTGGCTCCCGCAGTACCACGACATGGGTCTGATCGGCTGCTATCTCTACCCGGCGCTGCGCGGAGGGACAACATACGGTTTCTCTCCCACGGATTTCATCCAGCGCCCCGTATTGTGGCTCGAGGCGATGAGCACGCATAAAGCCACCGCAACGGCGGCGCCGAACTTCGCATATGAATACTGCCTGCGTGCAGGGCGCATTTCCAAGGAAAGTCTGGAGCAGTGCGACCTGAGCGAGCTGCGCGTGATGATGGTCGCCGCAGAACCGGTGAAGGCAGAAACCTACACCCGCTTCCTCGAAGCATTCCAGCCGTACGGCCTGAAGGCCGAAGCCTTCTACGCTGCATATGGGCTCGCGGAGAACACTCTGGCTGTTTCTCTGGGCGGACGCAACGTCATCTCAGTCAACAAGAACGCGCTGGCCATGGGCAAGGTGCGCCTGACGACGGAGGTTTCGGAAATTGGTGTGTCCTCAAAGATCGTCAGTTGCGGCAAGACGCTGCCGGGTATGGATGTGAGGATCGTTGAGCCGGAGCGCCACAATGTTCTCAGGGACGGCAGTGTTGGCGAGATATGGGTTGCGGGCACCGGCAAGTGCATCGGCTACTGGAACAATCCTCAGCTGACGCTGAAGCAGTTTCGCGCGAGACTCGTCGACGACACCCCGTACGATGACGGCTTCCTTCGGACCGGCGATATGGGTTTCTTCCATGACGGCGAGTTGTTCGTCTGCGGCCGCATCAAGGACATGATCATCCTGCGCGGGCAGAACTATTATCCGCAGGATATCGAGAGCGTGGTCGAGCGGTCGTCGCCTCTGATCCGTGCCCACTGCGTGGCTGCTTTCCAGGTTCACGAGGAAAGCGAGCCTGCGCTCGCTATCGTAGCCGAAGTGAAGAACCCCAATCAGCTTCCTGACGCCCGGAAGATCGCGCAGGCCATACGCAACTTCCTCAATGTCGAAGTTGCGCTAATCTCCTTTATCGCGCCGCGCGCCATTCCGCGCACCAGTTCCGGCAAGATTATGCGGCACAAGGTCAAGCAGATGTGGGGGGCCGGCGAATTTAACGTCTTGAACGAATTCTCGCGCGAGAAGGATGCGGGGCCTTCGTCTTTATGTTCCGGGCGGCAGACTCCCTTCGATGAATTGAAGGCGCGCTACAATCTCACCGGTAACGAATCCTACAACCTGGTTGACGCAGGCCTCGACTCGCTCGATCTCGTGATCTTCATGCATGAGATTAAGGAGCTATTGAAGGATAAGGGAGCCGACGTGCTGGCGCGGCAGGTCGACATCGGCGTCATCCAGCGCGTCAGCGTGGCCGAACTCTTCCAGCTCGCAGAGCAACTGGAGCACGCTCCTGAGGATGCGTTGGAGTATCTGCGCCAAGCTCTCCACACCTTCCGCGAAGAGCAGCGCGAAGCGGAACGTGACATGATGAGCGCCGATCGGAAGCTGGCCTTCGATCCTCCC
>JASIJX010000169.1 GCA_030049955.1 Acidobacteriaceae bacterium | reverse complement strand
TCGTTCTGCTCGATGTCCTGGCCGGCGACAATCTTTACGTTCTTAACCTCATCAACCATCTGGCCCTTGGGCGTGTCGGTCTGGCGGTAAATGAGCGAGTAGTTGCCGGGAGCGGCCTCGCCGGTGAAGGTGCCGTCGCTGCCCACGTTGAAGTTGTATTTGAAGGTTGCGCCGCCGTCGGTGGAAAGGCTCACAGTGCCGCTGCTCTGCGGCTGGCCGGTGGGATTGATCACCTGGCCGTGGATCTTGCCCGTGGGCTCGCTGGAGGTGGTCTGTTGGGCGATGGCGGGCACAAAGGCAAAGGCGAGCAATGCCGACAGGCTCAGCCAAAGCGAAAGGCTGCGTTTCATGTTCTTCTCCTTGTTGGAGCGGCGGGAGCAGATTCGCCCGCGGGCTCAAAGTTTATGCCTTGCCGGCAGGGCCGGATGAGCCGAAGCCTGTCGCCGACTACAAATGGGTCAGACTCAAGTTAAATCGTCTCCGCAAGTTTCGACAAGATGCCGGTTTGCAGACTGCATGCGCCGGAGCGGCAACCGGATCGCAGCCTTTATATTGGCGAGTCCCGGTAAGCTTCGATGTGGCGCGTATCACACTTTAAAATCAGAGCATGACCATCACGATTCGCCCTGCAACCGCGGCCGATGTTCCGCAGATTCTCGCGTTTATCCGCGAGCTGGCGCTGTACGAGCGGGCGCCGCAGGAGGTTACGGCAACCGAGGAGGGCCTGTTGCGCGATGGTTTCGGCCCCAACCCGTTCTATTTCTGCCTGATGGCCGAGCAGGACGGCGAGCCGGCAGGCTTCGCGCTGTTCTTCTTCAACTATTCCACCTGGAAGGGACGGCCCGGTGTTTACCTCGAGGACCTGTTCGTTGAGCCACGGTTCCGCGGAATGGGAATCGGCAAGGCGCTGCTGCAGCGCGTGGCGGTGTTCGCGGTGGAAAGAGGATGCCAGCGCCTTCAGTGGGAGGTGTTGGACTGGAACACGCCGGCGATCGACTTTTACCGCGCCATGGGAGCTGAGTTCCTGGATGAGTGGCGGAACGTAAGGGTGAGCGGCGACGCACTGCTGCGGCTGGCCGACGGCGTGAATGATGGCCTGAATCAGGGCGTGGATCAGGGCGAGGATCAGGGCGAGGATCAGAGAGTGGATCAGAGAGTGACGAGCCGCGCAAAGGCAGAGGAGACGGTTTGAGGATTCGGGTGATTGGCGGCGGGCTGGCCGGCCCGGAGGCGGCGTTGACCGCTGCGCGGTTCGGCTGCGAAGTGGATCTCTACGAGATGCGGCGAGTGGTGGACGGAAAACCGCTGCTCACGCCCGCCCACCAGACGACCGATTTCGGAGAGCTGGTCTGCTCGAATTCGCTGAAGAGCGAGTCGCCATATACCGCGCCATGGTTGCTGAAACAGGAGATGCGCCGTGGGCGCTCCGCGCTTCTGGCCCTCGCCGATGCAACGGCCGTGCCGGCAGGCCATGCGCTGGCGGTGGATCGCGTAGAGTTTTCGCGGCGCATCTCGGAGGCAATCGCCGCCGAGCCACGGATCCGTATGATACGGGAAGAAGTGACGAGCTTGGCGAGCGGCAGCGAAGCGGAACTCACCATCATCGCGACCGGGCCTCTGACCTCAAATGCGCTGAGTCGCGAGATTGAGCGCCTGACCGGATCGGGCCATCTGGCCTTTTACGATTCCATTTCGCCGATTGTCGATGCGGAAACCATCGACATGGAGCGAGTGTATTTCGCCGCGCGCTGGGATAAAGGCACGGCCGATTACATCAACTGCCCGATGGACCAGGCGGAGTACGACCGGTTTTACGATGCGCTGGTTGCGGCCGAGCCTGCTGAAGAAAAAGAGTGGGAGAAGCTGGAATATTTCGAGGGCTGCCTGCCCATCGAAGTGCTCGCGCGCCGCGGCCGCGACACGCTGCGATTTGGGCCAATGAAGCCGGTGGGCTTGCGCGATCCACGAACGGGCAAAACGCCGTGGGCGGTGGTGCAACTGCGCAAGGAGAACCTACGCGCCGACAGCTACAACCTGGTGGGATTTCAGAATCACCTGAAGTGGGGCGAGCAGGCGCGGGTCCTGCGCCTGATTCCCGGCCTGGAAAACGCCCGATTCCTGCGCTACGGGCAGATCCACCGCAATACGTATATCTGCGCGCCGGCATTACTCGACGAGCGGCTGCGGCTGCGCAATGAGCTGGCGATTTTGTTTGCCGGACAAATTTGCGGCGTGGAGGGCTATACGGAATCGATTGCTTCGGGCATGCTGGCCGGGCTGTACGCAGCGGCGCAGACGCGCGGCGTGGAGATGGCGCCGGTTCCGCGCGCGACGGCGCTGGGCTCGCTGGTGCACTACATCACGCACGCCGAGGCGAAGAACTTTCAACCTGCGAACATCACCTTCGACTTGCTGGAGCAGCTTGAAGAAGAAACGCGCAGGAAGATCCGCGACAAGAAGGAACGGCACCGGATCGTATGTGACCGTGCGTTGGCGGCGTTCGATGCATGGTGGGCGCAGTTTGAACGCGAAGTTTGCGCGGCTTAACTGTCCTCTACACGAGTCCCGCGAGATTCAACACGCAGACCACGACCTGCAGGGCAATGATGGCTCCGGCTCCGGCCAGCGCTATGCGCGGGCGCGGGCCTTCATAGGCGTCGGCGAAAACGCCGCCAACAAAGGTAAGCCAGAAGGGAATTGACCACAGCCACGGGCTGCCTGGAGCGCCGGTCATGATGAGCGTGATAAGAACCACGGCGCAGAAAAGCGGAGCTGTGTTGCCGTAGTAGCGCGAGCGGCGCGTGCCGAGGTAAAGAAGGAACGCGGCGGCGATGGCGATTGTGATGCCCGCCTCAGTCAGTGAGGTGAAGAAGTGCCTTGCTGGATCGTGCGAGAACCACAGGAACCCGCCTGCGGAACGGAACACATAGCTGAAAGCATCGGGCGAGAAGCCGTAGCAGGCAAACAGCAGGAAAATCGCGCCCAGCGAAGCGGCGAATAACACTGGCAGCACCTGGCTGCGATGGC
>JASIJX010000168.1 GCA_030049955.1 Acidobacteriaceae bacterium | reverse complement strand
TCGCGGGTGCGGTCGTATCTGCTGGAGGCTTCGCAGGCTAACGCCAAGACCGGCTCGCTGATGCGCGAGGCCGTCGATCTTGATTACATTCTGGTGGCCAATGAGCATGAGGCGCTGGCGCTTGAGAACAACCTGATCAAGCAGCGCAAGCCGCGGTTCAATATTCTGCTGCGGGATGACAAGACTTATCCGTACGTAAAGCTCACGCTGGCGGACCGGTTCCCGAAGGTCTTTGTGACGCGGCGGCTGCGCAAGGATGGCTCAGCGTATTACGGGCCGTATTTCCCGGGCAATCTTGCTTACCGCGTGGTGGAGCTGATCCATCGCAGTTTTCTGTTGCCGAGTTGCAAGGTGGACCTGAGCCGCTATCATCCGCGCGCGTGTTTGCAGTACTACATTCACCGCTGCCTTGGTCCGTGCGTGGAAGGGCTGACGACGCCCGAGGCGTATCGAGAAGCGGTGCGCGATGCGCAGTTGTTCCTGGAAGGCCGGCATGCGGAGTTGGAGAAGACGCTGGAGAAACGGATGATGGCGGCTGCGGAAGCTGAGCAGTTTGAGGCCGCGGCGCGGCTGCGCGACCAGCTTTCGACGGTGCGCCAGCTCCAGGAGAAACAGCGCATCGCTACGGCGGAGACCGGCGATGAGGCGGATGTCTTTGGGTATCACTACGAGGATGGCAGCCTGGCTGTGAACCTGTTCCACATGCGCGCGGGCAAGATTGTGGACCGGCGGGAATTCTTCTGGGAGGATCTGGCCTCGCTGATGGAAGACAGGGAGCAAGACTACAGGGAACAGGGATCGGGGAACAGGGAACAGAAAGACAGGGAACAAGGGAACGAGGGAACGAGGGAGCGAGAAAGCCGGGAAGGAAGCTTTGACGCTGGAACTGTTTTCTCTGCGCTGCTTAAGCAGCTTTATATCGATCAGCATTATGTTCCGCGGTCGATTCTTGTGCCGGTGGATTTTGACGACCGGGAGGCGCTTGCGGCGCTGCTCACCGAACGCACCGGGCACAAGGTGGAGTTGGCGGTGCCGCAGCGCGGTGAGAAGCGCTCGCTGGTGGATCTTGCGGGGCAGAATGCGAAGCAGTCTTACACGCAGCGGTTCCGGGTACTTGAGCCCTCGCGCAAGGCGATTCAGGAGGCGCTGGCAGACGCGCTTATGCTGCCTGAGCTGCCGCGGCGGATCGAGTGCTTCGATATTTCGCACATTCAGGGCGCGGAAACGGTGGCGTCGCTGGTGGTGTGGGAAGACGGCAAGATGAACAAGTCTGCCTATCGCAAGTTCAAGGTGATGACGGTGCTCGGCGTGGATGATTTTGCCGCCATGCGCGAAGTGGTGGAGCGGCGATACCGGCGATTGAAGGAAGAGGGTCAGACGATGCCCTCGCTGGTGCTCGTCGACGGCGGGCTGGGGCAGCTTCATGCGGCGGCTGAGGCGCTGGAGTCGCTGGGATTGACGTCGCAGCCGCTAGCCTCGATTGCCAAGCGGGAAGAGGTGATTTACCTCTACGGCAACGAAGAGGAGCCGGTGGTGCTTGACCGCCGCTCGCCGGTGCTGCATCTGGTGCAGATGATCCGCGATGAGAGCCATCGCTTTGCGGTTGGCTATCACCGGCAGCGGCGGGCGATGCGCGATCGGGATTCGGAACTCTTGAATATTCCGGGAGTGGGTGCGCAGACGCGGCAGCGGCTGATCACGCACTTTGGCAGTTTGCGCGATGTGCGGGAGGCGACGGCGGAATCGCTGGCGGCGGTGGTGCCGCGCAAGACTGCGGAGATGATCTGGAAGCATTTCCACGAGGCGCAGCCGGCGGATTGATATGGGGCGCTTGCTTCCCCTTTATTAATTGGCTGCCATGCCAATTAATCTGCGTTTTACCCTTACGTTCCAGGACTATCTGAACGCACCGCGCCTGCATGCAAGAAGGAATTGGTGGCGGTGCCTCGGTTTCGTTGCGAGATTTGTCTACCCGGTGATTGGCGCTTTCATAATTTGGATAGGCTATCTGAACTGGCGAGCTGGCGTTACCTGGCCTTCCGCTGCATTCACGGTCAGCTGTGGGCTAATCGGTTTGCTTTTTCCTTTGTACTTTCGATTTCGGCTTAGAAGTTGCTATCGCCGCACCCGGACAGGAAACGGGGATCATTCTTTCGAATTTGGACAGGAGAAAATCCGAGTCGAAACAGAAAACATCAATAGCGACTTCAATTGGAAGGCCGTGCTGAAATACCAAGAGAATAAGAGCGTAATTACGCTGTATATCGCTCCGGCCAAATTTCTTATTGTGCCGAAACGCGTACTTACGCCTGAGCAGCAGTACGAACTGCAATCGATGTTGGCGTCGCAAGTCACCGGACGCGATAGCAGGATGCGACCTGTTGGCTGATTTGCGCGATTGCAGCTGCCCGGATGCCGGACGCAGTGGAAAACATCCCCCAGCGCTAAAGCCGCGCTGATTTCGCTGGCGATTATTGGCACAGCTAAAGCTGCGCCCTTTCAAAACATCGCCCCAAGCAGATTTTCCGCAGCCAGTGAAGACCGTGCCATTCGCTCACTTATGCCGCAGGCGCTTTAGGTGCTCGATGAGCCGGACGGGGTGGATGGGCTTTTCGACGACTTCGAAGGCGTGGCCGGCTCTGCGGGCGTCTTCGAGCAGGTCGATGGTTCCGGCCTGGCCAGAGAACAGCAGGATCGTAGTCATTGGCATGGTTCGGCGCACAGCAATCGCCAGGTCTACGCCGTTCATCTCCGGCATG
>JASIJX010000167.1 GCA_030049955.1 Acidobacteriaceae bacterium | reverse complement strand
GCCTGCAAATCGACGCGGATGGCGAATTGCTCGTGCGCATTGCCGATGCGCTGGGCATCGACAAAATTTGCTGCACGGATTTGACCGCCCTGTTTTACGACATGCATGAGGGCAATCGCCTGCTCTATGAAGAAATGCGGAAGTTCCCCGACCGCATTCTTGGCTATGCCAGCCTGCACTCGACGCGCTTCGGCCAGGAAGCAATCGATGAACTCCACCGCTGCCGCTACGACTATGGCATGCGCGGTTTGAAGATTTATTCGACTCCCGAGGCCAGCATTGCTGAGCCAACCATGATTCCCATCCTGGAAACCTGCGCTGCATTGAAGATGCCGATTTTGGCCCACACGACGCCGCAGGAATGCGAATTTCTGATGAGCGCTGTACCGGAAGTTCGGTTCATCATGGCTCATGCCGGCGGACAGCCGTACGCGCATGGCGACTGGAACCGCGCCATCATGGTGGCGCAGCGCTTCCCGAATCTGTATCTCGATACGGCTAGTTCGACCATCGATACGGGATTCGTCGAAGCATGCGTCGCTGCTCTCGGTGCCCCAAAAATCATTTTTGGCACCGATATTCCGCTACTCGATCCCTGGCCGCAAATGGTGAAGATCCGCGAGACCAGGCTCTCGGAAGAAGATCGAAACCTCATCATGGGCGGTAACATCCTTCGGCTGATGGGAGTATCGGCATGATCTACGACGCCAATGCCTTCATTGGCAAATGGCCCTACTGGCCGATCCGATCATCTGCTCCTTCCCAGGTCGTGGATGAGCTTAAGGAATGGCGTATCGACCGCGCGGCGATCTGTTCGACACGCTCGGTTTTCGTCCATTGGGAAGACGGGAATATCGAGACCGAAGCAGCCGTCCGCGAGCACCCCTCCAGTTTCACTCCGTTCGCCTGCCTGGGCACACTGGAACTCAGCCATCGGTTGCAGCAGCACCCGTATGATTTCGCGGATTACCTGGCCCGGGGCTTTCGAGGTGTACGGCTGTATCCGCAACATCACAGCTACCATCCACTTTATGAAATCTTCGTAGATGCGATCCTGGAAGATGCCGCATCGCGGGGCTGGCCGGTGCTTCTGCCTCTGCGAATCATCATGAACTGGGGCCTGCCCTCTCTCGACCTCAGCGTCATGGAAACTTTGGTAGTGCGGCACCCGCGAGTGAACTGGATTCTGTCAGGCATCAATTACTTCTATGAATTGCAGCTTGCCACATCTCTGATGCGTCGCTTTCCGAACGTGCATTTGGAAACCTCATGCGTGATGGGCTATACCGCCATTGCCAAAACAGTACAACAGTGCGGCGCGCAACAGCTTCTGTTCGGCAGCGGTGCACCCATTGAACACGGCGGCGCTGCCCTCAGCAAAATTCTGCAAGCAAAGCTTTCTGATTCCGATCGCGAAGCTATTGTAGGCGGTAATCTACGGTGTCTTCTGGGAGAGATGTAATCGTGCGACTGCTGCGCTTCTTCACCGCCGATGGCTCCGTTCATCTGGGTTTAAAACAGGGTGACATGGTCCGTGACCTTGGCACGCGGGAACCACTGGACGCGATTCCTGCTGACACCATCGCTGCCGCTCCTTTGGCGTTTGCTGCGGATCTACGCCTGGATGTTCCCATTCGTTCTGTTCCGAAATTGCTGGCGTTGGCCGGTAACTATCGCAAGCACTTGGTCGAATCCGGTTTGTCCGCTCCAACGCACGGCGTATGGACGCCGCAGATTTTCTGGAAGCCGAGTACATCGATCCTGGAGCCGGGCGGTACGGTGGCCTTGCGTCCCAATAATGTCTTCTTCGACTGGGAAGCAGAGCTCGCCGTCGTTATCGGCCGGAGCGCGAAGGATGTACCGGTATCGGAAGCGATGTCCTGTGTATTCGGCTACACCATCATCAACGACTTGAGTGAACGCAAATTCAATACGCGGATCGAGCACCGTGACAAGCGCGAATTCGATCCGTTCTTCGATTGGCTCATGGGCAAGTGGTTCGATGGATCGGCACCGCTGGGGCCGGAAATTGTCACTGCCGAAGAGATCGTCGATCCGCACAACCTCTCGATTCGTTTGTGGCTCAATGATGAGTTGATGCAGGATGCCAACACCAGTTCCATGATCTTCCGGATTCCTGAGACAATCGCCGCCATCTCTTCGGTATTGACGCTCGAGCCGGGGGACGTGATTGCGATGGGTACCCCGGAGGGCGTGGGGTTTGCGCGCGGACGTCCTCTTCGCGCGGGCGATCATCTGAGAGCGGAAATCGAAGGCATTGGCGCACTCGACACATTCATAGTGGAGGCATCATCGAAGTGAACATCGTACGTGTTGGCATCATCGGCTCTGGGTTCATGGGACGGACGAGTGCCGAAACGGTCACCCGTTACTTGCAGCGAGCAAAGCTGGTCGCCATCGCGGGCGGTAGCCGGGCTCCCACACTGGCGACCGAGTATGGCGTCCAGGTCGAGCCGTCCGTGGAAGCGCTGCTCCAGCGCAGTGACATCGACGCCGTCTTTATCAGCACACCTCATGCAGCGCATGCCAGCGAAGCGGTGGCCGCGGCCCAGGCTGGCAAGCACATCCTGCTCGACAAGCCGATGGCAACGTCGGTAGAAGAATGCGACCGAATCCTGGAGGCTTCGCGGGCCTCTAGCGTAAAGGTGATGATCATGTTTGGTCAGCGCTTTCGCACCTGCAATATGGAGGCGTGCCGTCTTGTCCGCGAAGGCGCAATCGGCAAAGTTCGTATGATCCAGGAACAGATCCTCGTCAGCGGTGGATTGGCCGCGCTTCCGCCATGGCAGTCCCTGTCGGAAAACCATGGCGTTTTCCTTGGCCATGCAGTTCATAACATCGACCGCATTCGCTGGATCACGGGAGCCGAGATTGCGTCGGTGAGCGCCCATGTCCAGCGCGATCCGAAAAACGGGAACGAAGTATCGACGATGGCCCTGTTCTGGCTCACCAATGGCGCGATGGCGACGTTATGGTCCTCCTGGGACATCGCTGCGCCGGGTTTCCCTCACAGCGCGTCGGGCGCTCTTATTTCTGGTGAAACGGGAAATCTCGATCTGGATGCTTATGGTGAACTTCGTCTTGGAAAAGATAACGGATGGAAAGTAGTTGCCGGGCAGGAACGGATTGACTGGGCTGGACCCGGCAAGCTCTCGCCCATCAGAATGAAGGCGTATCAAATGCAGGACCAGGAATTTATCGACAGCATTCTTGAAGACCGCCCCCCTTCCGTAACCGGCGAAGATGGCCGTGCGGCCGTCGAAGTGGCCACCGCCGCCTATCGCTCCGCCGCCGAAGGTCGTACGATCCATCTCCACCATGCCGAGGTGACCCGATGAGCGAACAACTGGCGGTTGAAGGAGGATCTAAGGCAATTCCCAACAGCTTGCCTAACTTTAATTCCAGCGCGGGCCGCACGTTTGGCACCGAAGAGGAAGCGCTCGTTATTGAAGCGCTTCGCTCCGGCTGCCTGAGCCGTAATGGAGGCACCATGGTGAAAGGACTTGAGCGGGATTTTGCCGAGGCCCTCGGTGTCGCGCATTGCGTGGCATGCTCGAGCGGAACGTCGTCTATTCATCTCGCCATTGCCGCGCTTGATCTGGAACCCGGCGACGAGGTGATTGTTCCGCCCATCACAGACACCGGCTCGATTCTACCCGTCCTTTGGCAGAACGCCATTCCCATATTTGCGGATGTAGATCCGCTCACCATGGTGCTCGACCCAGCCGAAGTAGAAAGGCAGATCACACCGCGCACGCGAGCTGTGATCGCGGTGCATCTTGCCGGCATGCCGTGCTCAATGGATAAGCTACAGGAAATTTGCCGCAGGCATGGCATTGTCTTGATTGAGGATTGCTCGCAAGCTTATTGGGCCGAGTATCATGGCAAACTTGTCGGCTCCATCGGGGACATTGGCTGCTTCAGTCTGCAACAGAGCAAGCATATGACGTGTGGAGAGGGCGGTTTGATGGTCACTTCCAACGACGCTTATGCGCAACGCGCGCTGCTGTTCTCCGACAAAGCATGGCCTCGGAACTCGGATTCGCTCGGCTCCCACCGCTTCTTGTTTCTGTCGCAGAATTATCGGATGAATGAATTGTCCGGAGCAGTGGCACGGGCGCAGTTGAAGAAGGTACAAGCGACGGTGGAGCGTCGCCGAACGAGAGCTGCACAGTTGACACAGATAATTGGCGACATCGACGGTGTTTCCGCGCCGCACACGCCCCCGAATGTCAATCCAGGGTATTGGCTTTACATGCTGCGCGTCGATGAATCCGCAGGGGTGAGCACGCAGGTGTTTGGTGACGCGCTTATGGCCGAAGGCGTCCCGGCGTGGGTTCGCTATATGGTTGATCCGCTCTATCTGTCTCCGATTTTTACCGGTCCAAAGACCTACGGCACAAGTGGCTATCCCTTTTCCCAGTACAAACGCCAAGAGTACCAGCGAGGTTTGTGCCCGCAGGCGGAAACTGCGCTCTCGCAGGTTATCGCGATTCACTGGAATGAGAACTATACCTCTCAACATGTGGAACAGATCGGCATGGCCATCCGCAAAGTGGCCTGCCACTATGCTTCCTTCAGAGTATTGCGCTAGCGAATTGGGCCAAGACATACACCTCTTCGTGGGTAACGACTATGAATACCTGTTATAGCTCTAGCGAATTAGGCAACGCTGGCCCCGTCACGGTTCGCGAGGTCGAGGCATGGCGCGTCTCCATTCCCATGCTGGAACCATTCCGGATCAGCTCGGGTGAGGTCTCCCGCAAGGACGTGATCGTCCTTCGCCTTGGCGATGGCCAGGACTTCGGCTGGGGTGAATCCTCTTCCATGCCCGGAACATTTTATTCCGCCGAGGCACCAGACACCTGCGAGCGGGAACTGGTCGATCATATCCTCCCGGAGATCGTTGGCCACTCCTACCCAACGATGCTGGCGCTCGAAGCTGCGCTGGCCGAATGGACCTCCAACCGTTTCGTCCGCGTGGCGATAGAAACAGCGGCGTGGGAATTGCTGGCGCGCCGCGCCGGCCAGTCCTTACGGGAGTACTTTGGAATCGGGGATCGCCCCGTTCCCAGCGGTCAGGCCGTCGGCCTTTACGACACGGACGAGCAATTGCACGCGGCTCTCGAACGCTATCGTGTCCGCGATTATTGCCGCCGCCTCAAGATAAAAATCAAGCGCGGCCATGACGTGCGCCTGGTTCGCTCCGTCCGCGAATGGTACGGTGACATCCCTCTTTTCGTCGACGCCAACGCAGACTATTCGCTAGACGATCTCGATGTGTTCCGAGAATTGGATAAGTACAACCTAATGATGTTTGAGCAGCCTTTCGCCCGGTCCGATTTTGAAGGATCTGCCACGCTGCAACATACCGTGCGCACGCCACTATGTCTCGATGAAAGTATCGAGACTGCGGAGGACGCCCGGCGAGCTGCCGAATTCGGCGCCTGCCGGATAGTAAATATCAAACTGCAACGGGTTGGCGGATACTTAGAAGCGTTTCGCATTATGGAGCGCTGCATGCAGAACAATATTGCCCTGTGGTTCGGCTGCATGCCGGAGTTGGGCATTGGTAGCGCCCAGGCGCTGATGTTCGCCGCTCATCCCGGATGCACCTATGCCACCGACGTCCAACCAAGCGCGCGATGGTATCACGATGACATCCTTCAGCCCGAGCTTGTGCTCCAGGCAGGCCAGCTGATAGCGCCGTCGGGACCCGGACTGGGCTTCTCGGTTGCCATAGATAAGTTGAACCAGTATGCCCTGCGCCACTGGACCTTCTAAGACATGACGCATCTCCGCCTGACTGCTTCCGATTACCTGGTAGTCGTCGGGTACTTTGTGCTGGTTCTTTGGATTGGCATCTGGTTTCGGAATCGTCTGGCCACCATGAAGGATTACTTCGCCGGGGGAAATCAGATTCCCTGGTGGATGGCTGGCATTTCGCTTTACATGTCAAGCTTCAGCGCGTTCTCCTTCATCGCTTACGCGCAAATCGGATACATGTATGGCTGGGTGGCGGTGACGCTGTTCTGGGTCTTCGTCCCGGGTTTCCTCACCGGAGGGCTGTTCTTTGCCAGGCGCTGGCGGCGCGCGCGTGTGATCACACCGGTCCAGTTTTTGGAGACGCGCTTCAACTGCTTTGTGCAGCAGCTGTTTGCCTGGGCCGGAATACCGATCAAAATCTTCGACGACGCACTGAAAGTTTTTGCTACTGGGCTGT
>JASIJX010000020.1 GCA_030049955.1 Acidobacteriaceae bacterium | reverse complement strand
CTCGACCGAGAAGTTGAAAGTGTCCACATCGTTCGGGCGCATGGACACGTCAACTCCCGAAGAACTGGCGATGGCAGGACCATTGACGCCGGGGAGAAAGGGTTGCGGGAGCGGGTTCGGCACAGGCGCGCTGGCGAGGACTGGCGAAAGCCCATCTTCACCCTGGGTGGTGCTGCCAAATCGATAGGCCGTCGCGTCAGTGAAACCGGTTGCCGTGCAAGCACCGGTGCCGGTTGCGGGCGATTGCGCATATTTGCACTGGTTTCCAATGATCAGGCCAGGAGCAGCCAGCAGTGGAAGAATCTGAGCATCGCTGTTCACGCGGCCGTAGATGCGGCTGTATCCCCCGCGGATCGCAGTGGCACCGTCACCAAAGAGCTTGTTTAGGCCTTCGCTCTTAAACTTGGGCGTCCATGCAACCGATACGCGCGGACTAACCCCGCCGTAGAACGGATTGTAGGGATACTTGCGATTCCCATTAACATTGTGGATCTCAGCCCAGCCGATGTTGGGATTGTAGATCTCTCCGGCGAGAGCGGCCGCTTTGCGCTGCTGCAAAAACTGCGCAGTATTGAGCGGATTACCGGATGCGTCGGTGAGCAGGGACTCGTTGCCATTGCGATCGGTGGGCGGCATTTCGACAGCGTAGCTTAAACCGAGATTCAAGATCAGTGAAGGTGAGACATGCCACGCGTCGGAGCCATAGATGAAGTAGTAAGGGGTGCTCGCATGGCCGGTGACCGGGGTGAGCGGCGCGTTCTGGGTCAGACCGCTGGAGGTGTTGCTATAGGTATCGGCTACCTCCGTGTCTGTCACAAGGCCGTAGTAGGTATCGAGAATGCGAGCATAGGATGAGGTTCCTGCTCCTACGGCGTTGAGACCCGTGTAGGTGATATTGCCGCCGCCGCTGGTATCGCCAATCTGGATTGTCGGCGTGAAGTTGACGCTGTTGCCGTTGTCGGTGCGCGAGAAGTAGCTGAAGTTATGCTGGAATTGGCCGCCGAACTGGAAGAGGTGCTTGCCGCTCAACTTCGTCAGATTGTCGCTAAAGAAGTTATCCTTGCCATCCCAGGAGCGGGTGCGAATGCTCTGTGCGTTCACGTTATAGGGAGAGAGTACGGTGGTCGTGTTCTCACCCATGGGCTCGATGGCGCCGCTTGCTCCGCTGATTTGGGCAGGCGCATTGTCGTCCTTCCAAGCCCAGAAGTTGCGCAGGAAGCTGTAGTGAAATTCGTTGGTCAATGTGGGGCTGATATTGGTGGTCACACCGGCGACTAGGTACCAGGGTTCCTGGGGGCGGGGCGCGACTGCCGTCGGAGTGCCGATTTTATCGCCGGGCAGCACGCCTCCGATGTCAACTTGGTTACTCGTAATGCTAGTGAACTTGTAATAGCGAAAACTCGCCATTACGTGCCACTTGGGGCCAAAGTCGTGATCCACGCGCGCGACAAAGAAGTTCGTGCTCTCCGGAGTGAGGATGGGAGCCTTATATCCGATGATGTTCTTGCCGTCGCAATAGGATGTCGAAAGCGAACCGCAGCTAGTGTCGAAGACACCGGCGTATTGGGTCCCGTTGTTTCCGACCGATCCAGCGTTGCTGGCCGGAGCCACGGGCAACTCTGTGTTGTAGTAATTGGCCAGCGTCGGATTCAGGCCAATGCCACGAGGATCATCGGCGGTTAACGTGGCCTTGGAGTAAGTATTGGCGCCAAAAGTAAGCTGGCCCTCCTGCAGATATTGGTAAGACGGCACCGTGCGCTCGTAGATCGAACTCTGGGGGTAACGGAAGCCTTCATACATGGCGAAGAGATAGGTTTTGCCACCAAAATATTTCGGCAGGATGGGGCCGCCCGCTGCTGCGCCAAAGCGGCTGTAATGGTAGCTGGTCTTGGGCGTATAGTTGGTCGCTCCCGCGAGTCCGACGCCAGGCGTTGACGCGGTAAAAGTCTGATTCGGGAAGTTATCCTGCCAATAATTGCTGTTGAAGTTGTTGTCGAGGTAGTACTCGTACGCGGTACCGTTCCAGTGCTCGTGTCCGCGCTTGGTCACTGCCTGCGTTTCAGAGCCGGAGGAATTGTTGAAGTCGGCTGTCTGGCCCGTGGTGCTTACCTTGAACTCTTCGATGCTGTCCTGCGGCATAGGCATCGTGCCCTGCTGTGCGGCCCCAAGGAATCCTCCGGTCGTGGAGGCAGCGAACGAGGTCGTGTAGGCAGAGCCCGTGCCGTCCATGTCGAAGGTGTTGTTACCGCCATCCAGGATGAATGTGGCCTGGTCGGTGGTGGTGCCGGCGTCGTTGCCGCCTGGGGTGACTCCGGGCTGCAGCGTGGTAAACGTAGCTGCTTCGCGGGCGATGGTGGGCAGGGACGTGGTAAGGGCTGGGTCCACTGTCGTTCCGGTGGCCGCATTCAGGGTTTGAAGGTCGGCGTTGGAAGCCGTCACTTCAACCGTGGTGCTCTCTGCGCCGACGGCAAGCCGAAAGTTTGCCGTCGTCTGCGAACCAACACTCACTGTGAGCGCGGAAACCTCATCCGTCAGAAACCCGGCCTTGGTCGTCCTCACATCGTAAACACCAGGTGGAACATCGGGAATGATGTACTCCCCGTGCTGATTGGACACGGTTGTGCGCGTACTCTGCGTGGCCGGGTCTGTGACAGTGATGACCGCGCCCACGATCAAAGCGCCGGTTGTGTCGGTAACCGTGCCGACGATCGTACCGCTGCTCGTGGCCTGGCTGTATGTCACCGCGGGGGCAAACGTAAACGCCACGACAAGTGCAATTGCCAGAACCAGGGCCTGAGAGAATCTGAAGATTTTCATAAGAACTTTCGCAGCCTCCTTAGCTTTCGTCGTGCGAATTTTGGAAATCAATTGGCGATTCATTGGTTCTTGGGCCCCCTTGCAATCACGCCCGTCCCGTTGCTCCAGACAACTGTTGTTCCATAGGGCGCCGAAAGCGCCGTGAGCTCGTCGATGATCGCCTTCGCCTGTTCTGGAGCGGCAAGACGCGGCCGGCCGCGCTGGCTGCGCGGTTCCTTATAGCCGAGGCTGATGGGAGTCAGCACAATCCGGTCCAGCGTGTGATCGGGATGAAAGGTCACTTCGGCGATCGCGCTCTCCCACACACTCTCGTTCACAGGGAAGCCGCGGGTGTCGTTGCCTGATCGTGCATCGAAGAAATCGGCGACGGTCGCGCTGTCGGGAAGGTGCAGCTCGTCGTAGCTTTCGGCGGGCTGAAGGAGCATGGTCTCGTTTTCGAAGATGAAGTTGCCAAGGCTGTAGAAGATCGGCTTGCCCTTGTAAATCTCAATGCCGCGCAGAATGTGCGGGCCGTGCGCGACAAAAATATCCGCGCCGGCATCAATCGCCGCATGCGCCGCCTGCACGAGAAAATCCGGCGGATTTTGCTGGCCGTGCCCGCTCTCGTGCGTGTGGCTCGAGACAATCACCCAATCGCTCTGGCGGCGCGCATTGCTCACCGACGCCACCAGACCGTCCAGGTCGCTCATATTCAACTGGGTCTGCACCCCCAGCGCGTCGCCCACCTGAAATTCAAGGCCGCCGATGCGCACGGAAGTGCGCGGCACGTTTCTACGCGGCCCCACACCGCCACCGCCTTCAAATTCCCCACCGCCGCCGCCATTACCTCTAGTAATGGCGGACACTTTAAGCAGCGACTGAAAGAGATCCTGATCGACGGTGTACGTCGTGGTGAAGCGCAGCGGGTTCACGCCTGGTCTGCCGATCAGATCGGGACGTTGTTCGCCCGCCAGGCTTCCGGGAGTGAATGTCGATGCGACCGCGACGAGCGAAACCCGCCCTTTCCCGGTGTCTAGGTAAGCAGGCGCTCTGGCCAGCGCCAGATTGGCGCCGGTGCCCGCGTGAGCAATTCCCGCTTCGTCAAGCGCTCGCAAGGTGCTGAGCAGCCCTTCTTCGCCGAAGTCGTAAGCATGGTTGTTTGCGGTTGAAAGCAGGTTGAAGCCGGCCCACTTCAACTCGCCGGGAATCCATGGCGGCGAGGACTGATAGGCCCCGCCGCTTTCTGACGCACCCGGATAGGCGTAGTTGTGTACCAGCGTTTCGAAGTTTGTAAAAGCTACGTCGGCATGCTGGATGGTTTTGAAGAGATCCGTGCTGGATGGATCGGTATAAACCGAGAGCCGCCGGTTGACGATCGAATCTCCAGTGAGCACGATATGGATTTCTTCGCCGCTCGCGGCGGTCTGCGCTCGCGCGGACACGGGAACAGCAAGAGCCGCGAACAGTGAGAGTACAGCCGTTCGTGCGAGAACAGTCGGCAGGAACCGCATCAGTTGCCTCCTGCAACCGGCGCTAAACCGATGGTTTCGCTCGTTGAGCTTGCGTACAGCAGAGAATTGAAGAGGAACTTGTAAGTCACCTCCGAGATCGCACGGTATTGAGGGCGGAAACCGAACAGAATTAGGCGGCCCTTCCCCTCCGGCTCCACAGCGGCCACTGAAGTTCCCTTCAACAGCTCGCCGCCCTGAATCCATCCGCTGAGCAATGGTTTATCTGTCGTGAACGAAGCCACTGATTGCGCATCGCCGCTCACATGGAAGACGGGACCGTTCTCGTAGAAGATCGGGACTGTCGGCGTTGAGCCGAAGGCAATCGGATTTGAAGTGTCTACCGAGATCTCGAGAATCGATCCGGGAATGTAGAACGCTTTGCGATCGAAGGAGGCAGAGGCATCGCTGACCCGTTCGGAGTTCTTTTGGGCGTATACCTGCGAAGCATGATTGAGCGCCACAATCGTGCCGCCGTTGTCAGTGAATGCTTTCAGAGCGGCAATACCGTCGTCGCCCAACCCGCCGGTGAACTCAGGCGGAATCTTTGGGCCGCGATTTTCGCCGCCCTGTCTCGGGCCTTGTCCCGCACGGCTGTCGCGAGCAGAGGCTTCCCCGCTGGGGGGTTGTGTGGGCGATCCCGGCTCATTGCCGAAACCTTCGCCGAATCCGCCACGGCCCGTAGTAATGGCGCGAGGAGCGTTATCGGGAATAACAATTACGTCGAAGCGATCATTCAGGTTGCCTTTGCGGATGTCGGCGTCCACTACCCGCGTATATGGAATGCCGTTCTGATCGAAGATAAATCTTGTCCAGCCTTCATCCATTGAGGGCACCCAACTCTGGTAAAGCCCGATGCGTGGCAGCTTCACTTGCAATGCGCTTCCAGTCGGAATCGTCGTCGCCGCATGAATTTCGACGGGGTACTCCTTCGCCAGAGCCTCCAGCTTTTCGTTGATCCCTGCCTGCGCAGGAACGTAGATCGTCCCCGGTTCCTCACCGGCGCCTGTCAGGCGATAGACATTTACGCCCTGCTTGAGCAGATCGAACAGCGCATACAGGCTGCTGTTGGTGTGGTCGCCAATCAGATAACCATTGCCGTTCGCGCATTTCTCAAAGCGGCCGGGCGTGGGCTGCACGCGATCCACTTCGCTCGCATCTGCGCTGAACTGATCGTTGACCACGATCGCTTTCACGCCGAACAGAAGTGGCAGGGTTTGCGCCGTCACGTCGTAAGGCCGTTGCAGCGGTCCGCCTGGATATTGTGCGATGTTGGGATAATGCTGAATTTCGAGCAGCGTCTTCGCAAATGATCCATATGGCTGCGCCAGACGGATAATATAGCTGCCTTTCGCATAGTGGTTCCCGCCCGCATCGAAATCGGACTTCGCCTGTTCCACTTCCACGGCCCCGATGCGCAGCGTGTTGATAAGCCGGGCCGTTGCCGCCGCGTCGTCCTGATCCGCCGGAACCACATAGGCATACGGCCAATCCGAATGGTGCAGCGCGTTCACGCCGATCTGGTAAAAGTTGCTCAGGAAGCGTTCGCGGTAAACGGCGGCACTGTTGGCGATGGAGAAGAATGCGGCGATCTGGTAATCGACGATGTCACCCAGGTGCCACTCTCCGCCCTTCCACGGGTCGGGAAAGTTCCAGGACGCAACCTTTGCGTCGTAGCCGATGCCGCGGGCGAGCCTCTCAAAGGGAATGTTTACAGGCGTGGCAATATCGGCGCTTGCTGATTCGGTCAGAATGCGTAAGCCGTTGTGATACGCGATGTAGTCGCGCAGTGGAGACCAGAAGTCGTACACGCCGTACGACAGCACACCCTTCTTGCCCGAACTTGAGATTTCAAGCGCAGTATTCGCGCCCAGCGCATCGATCGACGAGATCAGCAGTGGATCAATGTTCGGATCGAACGGATCGACAAAGGGCGGAAGGTAAATGCGCGCGGCGTCTTCGCCTTGCTGGTGCAAATCGTAGAGAATCTGCGGATGCCACTCGTTGATAAGTTTCACCGCCAGCCGCGTTTCGACCTGTGTGAAAGTCGCCCAGTCGCGGTTGTCGTCATGGCCTGTGTAGTGATGCCACAAAATTACGGGATTGCTGCCCTCGTAGGGCGTGCCGAGGTACTTCTTGTACCAGTCGGTCACGATCTGTTCGCCGTCGGGGTTCTGCGACGGAATCAGAACCACGATCACATTGTTCAGAATGTTGCGGATCTCGGGCGTATCGCCGGTGGCCAGCTTATACGCGAATTCGGTCGAGCTTTGCGAGCTGGCAATCTCGGTCGAGTGAATGTTGCACGTGACGACAATGACCGTCTTGTCTTCCGCCTCAAGCTGCTTCGCCTGTTCGGGTGTAGTGATCCGCGGATCCGCCAGCTTTCTCTGAATCTCCTTGTAGTGATCCAAATGGGCGATCGTGTTGGCCGACGAAATCGTCACCGCGATATACGGGCGTCCCTCGGTTGTTTTGCCGATTTCCTCAAAGTGAATGCGATTGGACTCTTTACCAAGTTTTTGGAAGTAATCCACGAGCTGCGTCCAGTCAGCCAACTTGCGATCGGTGCCCGGCTCAAACCCAAACGCCTCTGCCGGCGAAGTAATATGCTTCGTCTGCGCACCAGCAAAGGCTGCGCTTGCAAAAAGAATTGTGACTACAATTGCAATTAATCTCTTCATCGTGATCCTCGATAGGGTTGGAGCAAGCATTGGCCTGCCAAAAGGAACCCGCCACAAACAAATGTCGATTCTTCTCCTGCGAACGGAGGACACGAGCGTGCGTTCGAGAGACACCACCGCGACTTCCTGCACACTGTTTGCGCAGCGACAAAGAAGAACTAACTTGTTCAGGGGCGGTTACTGAAGTGCTTGGGAGAGACTAATGCCCTTTTCTGAACCGGATACACTACCCCGCAGCTCCATTGGCGCAAATACACCGATGGAAACGAGACAGGGTTCCCTGTCTTCACAAACAGGCCCGGTTCGCAATTAGATTTCGGAAAAGGGAGCCGACTCTACCTGGAAGCCACAGTAGCCGTGGATGCAGGGAGTCAGGAACGACATCGAACCGCCGCGTGTGCGGGAGTATTCACCAGTGCGGCGCGATGGACCGAGTAATCCATGATTGAGTCAATATAACAGATATCAAAATTTCGTCAAGTACCACTTGAAAGCTCTGTTCACTGGTCTGCAGTTGTAGACGGTCGTCGCAGACGCTGTCTAGTCTTTGGGGCTCGCGAACACCAGTAGCATCTCCAGCCCTCAAGTTATTAAGTTAGTCAAGCTGACCCACTACGAGCGGAGGCGATAGGTTGACTGTGACCCGACGTTCGCGCCTCTGTTCGCTCGTGAATTGTGAAGGATTGCCCAACAACAGTTTCCGAGAAGGAATTCACTTCAGACAATTCAGCTTTAACTACCTCCTTTCTGAACGAGTGCGAAATTGGCAAGTCACTCATTGAGCCAGAACTAAAGGTGATCGAAAGCGCTGAGTCGTCCGCCGCTTGT
>JASIJX010000166.1 GCA_030049955.1 Acidobacteriaceae bacterium | reverse complement strand
TCCTATCTCCGCATAGGTCCGGGGCATACTCCGGAGGAGCGCTATGCATTTCCGTTTCGGCCAATGATGATCGCAGTCACGGGCTTCAACGACCGCAAGATGATCAACCGCGCGCTGATGTACCGCTACATCATCAGCTATGAACCTTTCAACTTTAAAGGGAACATCGACGATTTTCCGCTGACGGTTGCTTACGGTGAAAAGGTGGATGTGTTGCGTAGAAAGTACCGCGACTTTGTGTGGGATGCGGAGTTCCGCGACACGCTGGGAGCGCAGGTGACGGCGGACAACCGGCCATTCCCAGACTATTCAGTGTTTTTGAGGAAGGATGGCCGCCGGGCAGTTGTGCTGGTGAACGATAAGAAAGATGGAGCGATTGATGCCGTGGTGAAACTGGACGGAGCGGCTTCGCCGCTGGTCTGCGCCAGTCCGGAGCAACCGAGTGCGCTGCCGTGCGGCGCGCACATCAGAATTGCGCCGCTCTCCGCGGTCGTGGCGATGGAGAGCAGATGAAGGCCAGTGATGACGCCAGATCTATTCAAGACATGCGGTCAAATCGGATGGTCAACGCGGAATGGGATAAAGGGCCCATAGAGACAATGAAATGGATTTTTCTGGTTTGCATTTTTATTTCATTCGGCGCGGCGCTGACCGGTGCTCGTGGGCAGGCTCCGACCTCGCCCGTCCATACAACTCCGACTTCATCTATCCAAATTACGGATGATCAGCCTGTCACATTGCGCTTTTACGGCGCGAACGACGCCGATCTCTTTACCCGGGAAGTTCAGGCTTCATTCGATGGCGTTCTACAGGAGAACTTTTATCCGGAGGCGCGCGACGGTTTTCCTGCCGGCTTTCTGAGCGCGTCGGCACCGGGCATGCCATGGGCAGGAACCATGTGGACACGCGACGCGGGCACCTTCCTTCGCGAGCTTGTGATGCGCGGCTACTATCAGCACGCTTCGCTGGTGGCCGAGTGCCTGATGAATCTGGTGGAGAAAAATGCGGATGGCTTCTATGCTTTTCCGCGTTACTTCAAAGGGTCGGCGCGTGATAGCGGCACTGAATTCGACGGCACTGGCGCTATCGTGATCGCTCTGACCACGCTGTGGGAGCGGTTGCCCGAAGGCAATCCAACTCGGCAGCACATCCAGCGATTCTTGTTTCAGGATGCCTCGCCGGTGAACTACTTCCGTTTTGCGCTCGCTAAACAGCCGCTGATCGCGGGAACGGGCGAATTCGGGTGCGGCATGCGGCTGCCGGGCGAGTGCTACAACGTGGTGCAGAATAACCTGATCATGCTGGCGCTCGACGCGGTGGCGCGCATGGCCGACGAGATGGGCAAGCCGGTCGCAGCCGATGAGGACCGCTTGCTCGCCGAAAAGATCCGCAACGGCATGGAGAAGTATCTGGTCAGCAAAGACGGTGCGTGGCTCTGGGCCGTCAATACGAAGACTCTCAAGCCCGATCCGGCGGTGCTCGATAGTCCTGTGAATCTCGGCACCGGCAGCCTGAACGGTGTTGCCTCCATGTATGCGGACGTGCTGGGGCTGCTGCCTCTCGATTCTAGATGGCAGGGCATCAAACAATCCGAAAAGACGTTTAAGACGCTGTATGACACACCTTTGCGCAAGACCGAGTTCGACCATTACGGCATCTGGACGCAGACGGACAAAATTGCCAAAGGGTACCTTTCGAGTCCTTCATACGGGCAGGGCTACGCGCTGCAGGACATGCTGCTGTTCGACCGGCTGGATATGGCAAGCAAGGCCTTGTCGTGGCTGGCGAACGCGACATACGACCCGGTTCCCGAGTATAAGCTGCACCGCGCCTCGCGCTATTACTTTTATGAGCGCACTTATTCGCCGGACGCCGTGGGAAAAATCAAGCTGGACGAGGGCTGCGGCGCGCTGAACCTCGTCAACGTATCTGAGCCGTTGAAGGTTTCGAGGCTGCTGTTGGGCGTCGACGATCTCAATCCGGACTTTGTCCAGATTATTCCGCGCATTCCGCCCGACTGGAAAGGCGTGGAGGCTGGCGACTGGCCCGTTTGGACCGGTAACAGGATTGTCCGCGCGCATATCAGGTTCGAGAAAAAAGGCAGCGGCGCCGAGTTCACCTTGAAAACAGCGGCCGGCCAGCGCATTGAGGATTTAAAAGTGCGCATGCCTTCGAGCCATGGATATGTATGGCGCGAAGAAGAGAACGTGCAGACCTTGAAACTCGCGACGGAATAAAAAGTACGAATCATTGATTCGGCCGGCGACTATGTTACAGATTCGCTGAATTGCTGCCGCGAGTGCGAGCTCACTTTTGCCTAGCGCATGAGGCTGAGATAGCTTGCGCGCTGTCATGTTGGCTCGATATCGTTACAGCTGCCGATGATGCCAATCGTTGCCGGACCAGAATTCAGGGACGGCGAAGGATGAACAATGACTTTGCGCCTCTTGTCGCGGTATGTTTGCTCGCTTTGCGTTCTGGTCCTTTGCTCAACCTTGAGTTCACAC
>JASIJX010000165.1 GCA_030049955.1 Acidobacteriaceae bacterium | reverse complement strand
GCTGCTCCAGGCGGCGAGCCTGGGCACGGCAAATATTTACTTTGACTCGAGCAAGTTTGCCAGCGCGGTCACGACCACGCTCAACAGCATGCTGCCGGACATCGAACAGTACGTCACCATCAACGGCCCGGGCGCCAGCCTTCTTACCATCTCCGGTGCAGGGCAGTACCAGGTGATGAGCATTGGCCGCAGCACAGCGCCCGTCGTCGCCATCTCCGGCCTGACCATTGCCAACGGCAACTCCAGCGCCGACTTTACCAGCGGCGGCATCAGCATAAGCCAAGGCACGCTCACCGTCTCCAATTGCGTATTTACCGGGAACTCCTCCTCTGAAGGCGGCGGCGCAATCTACTCCGGAGGCGCCAATCTCACGATTTCCTACAGCACCTTCTCCGGAAATATTGTCAGCGCCGGAGGTGGCGGCGGCGCAGTTTTCAGCGGCCTCAAACTGACGGTGGCCGGCAGTACCTTTACCGGCAACACGGCCGGAGACGGCGGCGCCATCTTTGCCTATGGCAACATGACGGCGGTCAATAGCACCTTCTCCAGCAATACGGCCAACGCCGGTCCCGGCGGCGCCGTTGCCAGCCTCGGCGCCACCATCAACGTGGTCAATAACAGCTTTGCGAACAATTCGGCCTCAATCGGCGGAGCGATCTACGAAGGCAGCGGATCCGGCGCCCTCACCGCCAGCAACAACATCTTCTCCGGCAACACGGCCGGCAGCGGCGGCGCGGGCATCTTCACAAACGGCGGCGCTGCCAACGCGGGCTACAACGTCTACTACAACAACCTCAGCAACGGCAGCGAAGACGACTGCAACGGCTGCAACAGCAACTCCAACGCCGTCTCAGCCACGGCCAATCCGATTGCGCTGCCGCTTGGCAACTTCGGCGGCTCGATTCAGGCATTCCTCCCGCAACCGGGCAGCGCAGCCATTTGCGCGGGCTTGGCAAGCCTGGCTTCGGCGGCAGGCTTGACCACGGACCAGCGCGGATATCCGATGAGCCCCAGCTACACATCGTGCCCCAGCGGCTCGGTCGATGCAGGCGCGGTGCAGAGCAACTACATTCAGGTGCAGTCCAGCGGAGATGCGGGCGGCTCTTGCCCGGGCAGCGGGTGTACGTTGCGCAGCGCGCTCGACTTCACCAACAGCAGCGGCGGCGACGACGGCCAGAACGTGGCTCCGGACATTGACTTTGCTTCAGGCATAACCAGCATCACGTTGAACAGCAGCCTGACTCTGGCCGGACAGAGCGGCATCAGCATCATCGGACCCGGAGCGAATCAACTCACCATCAACGGCGGCGGTTCGACCAGCAACTTCAGCGCGGTCACACTCAACTCCTTCGCGCAGGCGCTGCTCTACGGGCTCACGATTGCGAACGGGAGCATATCGGGGAACGGCGGCGGCATCAACAATTCGGGAACATTGACCCTGCTCGCAAGCACAATCTCCGGCAACTACGCTCAATTGAATGGCGGCGGCATTTTCAACACCGGAACGCTGTCTATCGTCGATAGCACCATCTCCGGAAACACGGCAACATACGGCGGCGGCATCCAGAGTGGCAGCGGCACTGTGACGGTAAACAACAGCACGCTCTCGAATAATCTAGCGGCTAATTCCGGCGGCGGCATCTCCAATGGCAGCACGCTGATCGTAGCCAGCAGCACCCTTTTCGGAAATCAGAGCGGGGCTAATAACAACACTGGCGGTGGCATTTACAACTCCGGTACGGTGACAGTTGCCAACAGCATCGTCTCCGGTAATACGGCGCGTGGGAATCAATATGCCGATGACATCGACGGCAGCAGCTACACAGATAACGGCGGCAACATTATCGGCGTAGCCAACGGCACTACGCTCGATAGCGCGCCCGTCAGCTTGTCCTCGCTCGAGTACAACGGCATCGGCGCGACGGTGCAAACCATGATCCCGCTGCCCGGAAGCCCCGCAATCTGCGCGGGCTCAGCCGCCAATGTTCCCACCGCCACAACAACCGACGAGCGCGGCTACCCGCTCCAGCCAACCGGCGGCTACTGTTCCGCGGGTACTGTAGACGCGGGCGCCGTGCAAACGAACTACACCAGCCTGGCCTTCGTGCAGCAACCTGCAGGTTCCACCTCCACCACGCCGGGCTCCGTGCTGGTGAACGCTGTCATGTCGCCATCGCCGACAGTGGAAGTGCTTGAGAGCGACACGTTGCTAACCGCCAGCAACACCGACCCGGTAAACGTGAACGGCATGACCGAAACCCTCGGCCTAGCCGACACCAGCGGCATACTCGAAAGCGGCTACACCCAAAGCATCTCGGGCGGCGTAATCGCCTTCAACGGACTCACCTTCAGCGGAATGGCGACAGGCGATGAGCTCACGCCGACGCTGACCGTAACTCCCGCCACCATCTCGCCCGCCGCGACGATTACCGGCTCCAGTTACGGCTTCAACGTGACCTTGCCGGTCACGCAACTGGCCTTTGTCTCCGCGCCGCCCCCTACGCTGGCGCTCGATGGGAAAGCCGGCATGGTCACAGTTGCGGAAGACGCCGCAAACGGCGCTACGGTGACCACGGCCACCGACACCATTTCGCTCATCGTCACCGGCCCGGGCAGCTACTCCGCAACCTATCAGGCAGCCGCACAGAACGGCGTCGCGACCTTCAACCTGTCGAGCGCCGCGCTCGCCGCGGTGGGTAGCTACAGCTACACTGCCTCCATTGCGGGCAACGCGTCGGTCAGTGCCGCCACATCGATCGAGACCATCACCCCCGGCACGCCTGCCATCACTACGCCGCCCACAGCGGCTTCGATCACCTACAACCAGGCGCTGGCCAGTTCAACGCTCACCGGCGGAGCGGCCATGTACCTTGGCAGCGCGGTGCCGGGCATCTTCACCTGGACTGCACCGGCCACAGCGCCGGGGGCAGGCACGCAATCCGAGCAAGTGACGTTCACGCCAACGGACATGATCGACTACACAACAGCCACCGCAACTGTCACGCTGACAGTGAATAAGGCCGCGCCAACGGTCAGCGCGTGGCCCTCAGCCAGCGCAATTACTTACGGACAAACGCTGGTGAACTCCACGCTGAGCGGCGGCACAGCCTCAGTCCCCGGAACCTTTGCCTGGACCACATCGACAACTGCTCCAAGCGCCGGCACGCCTGCCGAATCCGTCGCCTTTACGCCCAATGACTCGACCGACTACAGCGCGGTAACGAGCAGCATCACGCTTGCGGTGAGCAAAGCGACGCCAACCGTGAGCGCATGGCCCACGGCCAGCGCAATTTTTGCCGGACAGGCTCTCTCCAGCTCAACGCTCACCGGCGGCACGGCATCGGTAGCCGGTTCATTCGCATGGAGCGTGCCCACCACCGCTCCGGCCGCGGGAAGCCAGTCCGAACCTGTCACCTTTACGCCCGCTGACGCCGCCAACTACAACACCGTCGCCGGAAATGTCACGATTACCGTCAACCCCGCGGCCCCGATTGCTTCGCTGTCCTCGTCAAGCCTTACTTTTGCCGCGCAGAACACCGGCTCAACCAGCGCAGCACAAACCGTAACGCTTACCAACTCAGGCACGGCCGCTCTGAGCATCACGTCCATTGCCGCATCCGCGAATTTTGCTCAGACCAATAACTGCGGCGCAAGCGTTGCCGCCAGCGGCAACTGCACCATCTCCGTCACGTTTGCGCCAACTGCGGGCGGGCCGCTCACAGGAACCATCACCATCACGGATAACGCAGGCGGCCCACCGCAAACAGTGTCGCTAGCCGGAACCGGTTCTACGGTGACGGCGGCTGCCGAGACCGGCTCGCTGAGCATCAGCGCAGCGGGCAATTCGGCAACCGACACCGTCCAGCTTTCCCCGCTTGGTGGATTTTTAGGAATGGTCAATCTGACCTGCTCCGTAACCTACACAGGCAGCGCCGCAGACGCACCGGCATGCAGCCTGAATCCTGCGCAGATCCAGGTAACCTCCGGCGCTGCGGTCACGAGCACGCTCACCGTTACCACCACCGCGTCGAGCACCTCGCGGCTAGCCAACCCATTCTCGCCTTTCGGCGGCGCCGCGCTTGCCGCGCTTCTCTTTTTCGTAGGCGTGCCCCGCCGCCGCTGGCAGAAGTGGAGCCTGCTCGTTCTTTTGTTCGTCACGCTCGCCGGAACATGTGTGGGCTGCGGCGGAAGCAGCGGCAGCGCCGGAAACACGCCAACGAATCCGGGTACGACAGCGGGAAGTTATAACGTCGTGGTCACGGCGACAAGCGGCTCCGTTACATCATCCGTATCGATCCCGCTCGCGGTGCAATAGTTCGCCGTGCAGGGCCATTACTACCGTCAGATCAGTTCATCTCTTCATCAACGCATCCACATCCGCGCGGTGCGGCATCGATGGCGCCGTGCCGTGCCGCGTGACAGAAATGCTGGCTACAGCGCAGCCAAATCGTACCGCATCTACCAAATCGCGCCCCTCAGCCAGCGCCACGGCGAATCCGCCGGTAAACGCATCGCCCGCTCCCGTAGTCTCCACCACCGGTCCCGCAT
>JASIJX010000164.1 GCA_030049955.1 Acidobacteriaceae bacterium | reverse complement strand
GCTGGGGCATTCTACGCGCTTTCGCTGCTTGCCTCGGTGCCGCCCAGGGACACGAGCCTTAAGCTCAACCGCGAGGCTATGGCTGTGCTGGCGCCGCTCTACGCCGGCAATCCCGATAATCCGGGCGTGGATCATTACATCATTCATGCCTGCGACAATCCCGCAATGGCCAGGGACGGACTGACCGCGGCCGTGCGCTACGGCGAGATCGCTCCCTCGGGCGCGCACGCCGCGCACATGCCCGGGCACATCTTCGCGCGGCTAGGCATGTGGCCGCAGGATATTGAGGCTCAGCTCGCCTCGATCCGCGCCTCCGAAGCTGCCGAGTCGCATCACGAGAGCGGTCTGATGGATGAGCCCCACTCCTACGATTTCCTGATGTACGCCTATCTGCAGAGCGGGCAGGACCGGAATGCGAAGGCGGTGCTCGGCAAAGTCGATTCCGTGTTAAGCCGCATCGCAGCGATGCCCGGCATGGGCAGCGACCATATGCCCGGCATGATTGGCTATTACCAGACGAAATTTCCCGTATTCTATGCGCTGGAGAGGCGCGACTGGCAGGCGGCGGCAGCGCTTCAGCCGGTAGCGGGCGCATTGCCGGAAGATGCGGCGATCACCTGGTGGGCACGCGCCATTGCCGACGGACACCTGCGCCGCGTCGCGCAGGCCCGTGCCGATCTTGCGCAGTATGACGTGCTGATGGCCGAAGCAAAGAAGGGTCCGAACGCATACGAGGCTGAAGGGACCTGGGCGCAGATCGAGCGCAATGAAGTTGTGGCCTGGACGAGCTTTTCGGCAGGAGAGCAAAACGACGCGCTCCAGCATATGCGGATGGCGGCCGACCTGCAGGACAAGGTGGGCCAGAGCGAAGTGGATATTCCCGCGCGCGAGATGCTCGGCGACATGCTGCTTGAGCTTCACCAGCCGCAGAATGCTCTCGCCGAGTATCGCACCGCGCTCAAGCTCAGTCCCAACCGCTTTAACGGCCTGTACCACGCTGGCGTTGCCGCAGAACAAGCCGGCGACAAGGCTTCGGCTACACAGTTTTTCAGCGCGTTGCTCAAATCGGCCGGCAATGGCGAAGCATCGGCCCATCCGGAACTGGCTCACGCCAGAAGTTTCGTGAGCGGGAAACAGGAATCCAGCCCTGCTCTCTGAGCGGGCTGTCTTAGGTTGTTATCTTTGGTGTCGCGCGTCTTCGCGCTCAGCCACGCCTCAACAGCCGTGAACTCATCCCCGCCGCCAGCGCCACGCCGCCCAGCGCAAACAGCATCGGGAAGCATTCAATGGTATACCGCGCCTCAGGCGCATTCACCGTAAGCAGCAGCGCGCTGCGTAGCAGCATATAGGCAAGTAGAGCCTTCCAGAATCGGGGCCGCAGCCAAAGCCCCACTGCAGCCAGCAGCAGGTAAGCCGCGTTCAGCGCCGCGTAGAACCAGCTAAAGCGCGTCTCTGCGCGATGATGGCCATACACCCACCAGTCCAGATCGATGGGCAGATTTTCGACGCGCGGCCGCAGCCACATATCCGCCACGCGCCCCAGCGGCAGCCACACATAATACCGAACCGGATGCGCCACGATCCGCTCCTCGGCCAGCCGCGCAAAGCTGGCATCCACCGCCGGCGTCAGATTGTAGCCCGCCGCGTTGTACTGGCCAACCACAGCAGCTGTCTCCGCTCGCTGAGAAGCAGAATCGAAGGCTCGCGCCGGCAGCTTGTTCACGTCCAGCGGCTCATCCGGCACATTCCAGTAGATGTCGTACGTCGAAGAGAAATCCAGGCACCAGGTCTGCACCCAGCGCTCGAATCCCGGTTGCGCATCCTCGCCCGGATCGGTGGCCATGCGCGGCGCCAGCGGTTGAAACACGTGGAACACGCGCCAGTTTCGCGCCGTCCACGCAGCAAAAGGCGCAAGCGCAACGAGCGCACACACCACAGCCATGCGAGCCATCCGCGGCGAATTCTTCGGCTTTCCATGCCGCGCCCCCGCCACCATCGCCGGCACAAAAGCCACGGCCGCCAGCGCGCCATCGGGCCGCAGCAGCGCAGCCCACGTCACGGCCAATGTGAACACAAGCGCACTCGTCCACGCCTGTCGGTCGAAACTTGTCCGCTCGCAAAACCGCGCCATCGCCCACATCGCCAGCGCCAGCGCAAACAGCGTAGGCGCCTCAGCCAGCGGAGCCGCGGCATACGACGCCGTAAACGGGCAAAGCACGGCCAGCCATAGCGTGGCCCATCCCGCGCGCCGCGCAAAAATTTCATCGCCTGGCCGAACCCCCTGCGCCGCCCGCCGTGCAAAATCTGCCAGGAGCACGCAGCCGGCGAGTTCCAGCGCAATCTGCACGCAGCAAACGGCAAAGTAATTTTCGGTCCCGAACACCCGGAAACACGCGGCCAGAAAAAACGGGTATCCTGGCAGCCGCAGCAGTGTCGGATACACCGCGCCATTCGCCGCCGTTAGCGCGTACCGTCCATGAAGCAATAAATTTTTCGCAATTCCGCCGTAAACCGCGGCATCGCCCAGCGAGTCGCCATTGACGTCAAAGAGCCAGCGCAGCATCCCGAGCCGCAGCACCAGGCCGGCGGCCAGCGCCACCGAGCCCCAGGCTACAACCCTCTTTGTAAGGGCCGGCCTGACAAATAGATCGTGTCCCGCCACGCCCGCACCCCGCGCGTTGCATTGACTCTCTTCCACGCCTTCCATACGATTTTCTTTGTATAGCCTAGAACGTTTTCGCGGCTTGAGTGTATTGCGCTTAATTTCCGGCCGCGTCGCTCTTTGCGCTGGCACGGGCTCTACCGCTGGTGCGTCCAACAGAAAGCAGACGGGAGCAAACGAGCGATGGCGCTATCCTGCACAATGTTATAAGGTTCGCGGAGACAATTCCGGTTCATGCCCGATCGACAGATTTTTTACGACCCCCAACGCAAGCGTTGGAAGCGGCTGCGCCGTATCCTTGACGCGGGCGCCGTTGTGTTCACACTGGTGGTCGTGGCCTTTGTTCTGAACGTTTTCCGCCTGCGCCCGCTGCCTGAGCTGTTGCTGCCCATTCCGCGCCATAACTACCGCGCCCTGCCTGACCGCGCCGATCTTTATCGCCCGCTCTACCGCCCGGCGCGCTCGCAGCGGCCCGCCCGCCGCAAAACCGGCCGCCGGCCCTCTGACATTCCCCTCAACACCGGCGAAGGACTGCGTGCCGCCTACTACGTCCAGGACGACGCGGCCAGCTTCAGTTCCCTCAAAGAGCATGTTCACCAGATTGACATGCTCTTCCCGCAATGGCTCCATGTCGACTCGCCCAGCGGCACCCTCATGATGATGAGCGGCGACAATCTGCGCGAGTACCCGGTCATCCAGGGCGCCACCATCCATGACCCGGACGACATGAACAAGGTCAAGCGGGTCATCCAGCAGGCGCACGAAGACACAGAAATCTTCCCGCAACTCAATAACTTCAATCCGCACACGCAAACCTGGGATGAGGGCATGGGCGCTGTCCTCCAGGATCCCGATAAAGCCGCTACCCTGCGTGCGCAGATCATACGCTTTCTCACCGCGTATCCGGCCTATCGCGGCCTCTCCTTCGACATCGAAAGCATTCCCGACGACGCCGACCCGGCCTACCTCGCCTTCATTCAGGCCCTCTACGCGGAAATGCACCCGCTCAACCTGACGCTCTATGTGAACGTGCCGGTTTCCACCAGCGACTCCGACCTCAAGCAGATCGCTGCCAACTCCGACGCCATCGTGCTGATGAACTACGACCAGCACGAGGCTACCAGCGACCCTGGGCCGGTGGCGGCGCAAAGTTGGTTCGTCGGCAACCTCGAGCGCGTGCTCAAGGTGGTGCCCAAGAACAAGCTCATCTGCGCCCTCGGTAACTACGGTTACGACTGGACGCTGTCCATCCCCAGCCGCAAGAGCCATCGCAAACCGGAGGTGCTCAACACCGACGATCTATCGGTCTCCGACGCCTGGGAGCGCGCCTCCGATGCCGACGCCGATCTCGACCTGAACTACGACACCCTCAACCCGCATTTCGAGTACATCGACGAGGACAACAACCAGCGCCACGTCGTCTGGTTTCTCGATGCCGTCACCGTGCTCAATGAAATGCGCGCCGCGCGCCAGCTCGGCCTGCAAACCTTTGCCCTCTGGCGTCTCGGCGAGGAAGACAGCTCGCTCTGGAACATCTGGGACCGGCCCAGCGCACCCACCTCACTCAGCGCGCTCGGCATTGTGCAGCCCGGTCATGACGTCGATACAGAAGGCGACGGCGACATTCTGCGCATCACCGGGCTTCCGCAGCCCGGCAAGCGCACAGTTGAGGTCGATACTGACGAGCCGGATCCGCGCAAAAAGCTCATCATCGACGAGCACATGGACGTGTATCCGCACACGTATACCGTTGAGCAGTACGGCTACCATCCCAACGAAGTTGCGCTCTCTTTCGATGACAGCCCCGATCCTACGTGGACGCCGAAGATCCTCGACGTCCTGAAGGCCAAGAACGTGAAGGGAACCTTCATGGTGATCGGCGAAGAGGGCGCGCAGCACGTTGGCCTCCTGCGGCGCATCGTCCGCGAAGGCAACGAGATCGGCAGCCACACCTGGACCCACCCCGATATCAGCGAAATCTCCAGGCGTCAGCTCGATCTCGAGATCAACCTCACCGAGCGCCTGTTTGAAAGCAAGCTCGGCGTGCAGCCGATGTACTTCCGCCCGCCTTACGACATCGATGAAGAGCCCGACACCGACGATGAAGCTGCGCCCGCCTGGTATATCCAGCAGAAGGGCTACATCATCATCGGCAGCAAGATCGATACCGACGACTGGGACGAGAATCCCAGGAAAACCACTCCGGAGATTATCGACTCGGTTTTCACTCAGTTGCAGACCATGAAGACCAAGCCGCAGTTCCGCGGCTCCGTCATCCTCATGCACGATGGCGGCGGCGACCGCTCCGTCACTGTGGCCGCGCTCGGCCCTCTCATCGACGCGCTGCGTGCCCACGGCTACAAGGTCGTGCCTGTCAGCGCCCTCATGGGCAAGACCACCGCGCAAGTCATGCCGCCGCTCGGCTTCTGGGCGCGCGTGCGATCCATCCCCGATTCCATCGCCTTCTCAGCCCTCGACATCGTCGGCACCCTCATCGTTCTGGTCTTCTTCATCGGCGACGTTCTGATGAGCGCCCGCCTCGTCCTGGTCGGAGTGCTCGCCATGATCGACCGCCTCCGCAAGCCGCGCACCGCCGCCTCGCCGGTTTATCAGCCACGCGTCGCCGTCCTCATCCCCGCCTATAACGAAGAGAAAGTCATCGTGCGCACCATCCGCTCGGTGCTCAACTCCGATTACAAAAATTTGCACGTCATTGTCGTCGATGATGGCTCATTGGATCGCACCGCCGAAGTGGCCGCCGCGGCCTACGCGCAGCAGATCGCCTCGGGCCGCGTGCAGGTGCTCACCAAGGCCAATGCAGGCAAGGCCGCCGCGCTCAACTACGCGCTCGAGCGCATCCACGAAGAGGTCTACGTCGGCATCGACGCCGATACCGTCATCGCCGCCGATGCCATTTCGAAACTCGTCGCTCACTTCGAAGACCAGAAAATCGGCGCCATGGCCGGCAACGCCAAAGTGGGCAACCGCGTGAACCTCTGGACGCGCTGGCAGGCCCTCGAGTACATCACCAGCCAAAACTTCGAGCGCCGCGCGCTCAATCTCTTCCACGTCGTAACCGTGGTGCCGGGCGCCATCGGCGCCTGGCGCACGGCCGCCGTAAAAGACGCCGGTGGTTACCCGCTCAACACCGTCGCTGAAGACGCCGACCTCACCATGAGCCTGCTCGAGCGCGGCTACAAAGTGGACTACGAGGACCGTGCCCTGGCCTACACCGAAGCGCCGGTAGATGCGAAGGGCCTTATGCGCCAGCGCTTCCGCTGGTCCTTCGGCACGCTGCAAGCGGTCTGGAAGCATCGCGCCGCATTCGCCCGCAACAAGGCCATGGGCCTGTTTGCGCTGCCCAACATTCTCATCTTCCAAATGCTGCTGCCGCTGGTCTCGCCATTCATTGACCTTATGTTCGTGGCGGGCGTAATCAATTTCTTCGTCGATCGGCACTACCACCCCGAGGCAGCCTCGCCGGCAAGCTTCGAGAAACTGGTCCTCTATTTCCTCGCCTTCCTGGTGATCGACTTCATTACCTCATCGTTAGCCTTCTGCCTGGAGCGCCGTCACCCGGCCAACAAGGGCGACGCATGGCTGCTCTTCCACATTTGGCTGCAGCGCTTCGCCTACAGGCAGGTATTCTCGGTAGTGCTGTTCAAGACGCTCAAGCGCGCCATCGACGGCAAGCCCTTCAACTGGGACAAGCTCGAGCGTACAGCCAAGATGAGCAAAACAACTGACGCGCTGGTGGAAGCGAGCTAGCTCCGCGTGAGGCGTTACGGCGCCGGCAGCACGGCCAGATTCTGCGGTTGCGCGATCGCATACGGCGAGCCCGGCGCCTCAACCACGCCGTAGCCGTTAAACGTAAACACGTACAGCTTGTCTGCGCTGCGGCTGAGCGCGTATAAGATCCCGGCGCTATCCCAGAAGCATTGGTCGATGCTGTCGCTGGTAAGCAGGCCTGCTCCGGCCGTGACCGGGTTCGCGCCGTTGAAATCGAAAACCTGCAGGCCGGTGGTGCCGGCGACCGCCAGCAGCCTGCCGGAAGGCGATATCTTCAAGTTGTTCACCATGCCTACCTGCGTCGCGAGCATATTGGCCGCGGTGCTGGTGGTCGACAGTGCACCGTTGCTCGCCGCCGTGTAAACCGCGATCTGCGCCGGCTCATCGGAAGTGAAAGTTTGATCATTCACCGGCTGCATCACGATGGCCACGTGATTCGCGTTGTCCGTTGCGGCTATCGACGGGCAATAGAAATGCCCTGCAGGCGGCGTGGGCGGCGTGGCGGCATTGACCTCAGTAAGCAGCCCGTTGCTCGCGCGCTGGAATCCAGCGATGATCCAGTCTTCGTCGGCGATGCAAGAAGCCGTATACGCAAACGTGTCGCTGGCTACGAACGCCGCCGGCTCTGAAAGAAAGTTATTGCCGCCGCTGTTTCCCAGCGCAGTAAGCGCACCATTCGATCCCACGGCAAACGACTCGTAGGTGTTGTTCGCGCAGTCGCTGCCCCTGAAGTTCAGGTCGTAAACGGTTGCGCCTGTGTTGTCGAAGAACAACTGCCCCAGCGAATTGCAGTTACCCCCGCCAGACGGGCTGGGGATTCCCGCATTGGTCGTCGTCTCGTGCGTAAGCGCGCCGCCCAAGCCGACTGCGTACGACTCCAGGTCGAATCCGTCGCTGTTATCCGCGATAAGCTGACTGCCGCTCACCGCCATCTGCGTCACATCGCCCGCAAACGGCGAGCCGCCGATGGGTGTAAGCGCGCCACTGCTGGCCGCAGCAAACGCCTGAATCTCATCGCCGCCGCCGGTGGGCGCCGCGCTCGAAACATACACGTACGCCACGCTCGCCGCCGTGGAGCCGGAAGACGACGCCGGTGATGACGTTGGCGATGATGTTGGCGACGGACTTGTCATGTACGTGTTCGTGTTGATGTGCGGAGAACCGCACGCCGCCAGAAAAAGTCCGGAGCTGAAGGCGAGGAAAGAGGCGCCGCGCCGAAGTATGATCGGACAAAAAGACATACCTATCCTCCTCCATGCCAAAGGCCGGCTGGAGTGAATAAAATGGGGCCCTCTTTTTTATGAGGACTAGGCCTGACTAGGCCTTATTGGTACAAGCAGCTTGGATGCTCAGTACTGCGCAGGGGTGGTGCAGACGCACCGTGCCCGCTGTTCATCGCGCGAAAGATCGCGCGGCAATGCGGGCGCATTGTGCAGAAAAATCGCGGGTTCTTTGGAAAGGTCACTGGAGGGAGTGCCCCACTCCGGGGGTTGACTCTCACGGCGTCTTCTTTTTTTGCCGCCAGGGTGGGCTCGCAATGCATTGCATTCAATCAGTGAGGCGAACGGAGCCTACGGAACCACAGCCCAGGGAACCGTCGAGAGTCGCACTCCCGGCGGCGCATAGCTGAGCTCATGAGTGCGCGGATCCCAGGTCAGATCGAGCGCGTCCTGGTGAGCGCCGTTCACGAGAATCGCCACCAGCAGCACGTTGCCGTACATCCGAGCCGCGGCAATGCGGAAACTGTGGATGCCGTGATACTCGGCATCGGGGCTGCTGGGGCTCCAGTCGCTCTCGAAGCTCGTCGCGCCCGGAGGGCCGGAGAACGGATACGTGCCGTGACGCTCGGGATGCTGCTCCCAGTTCTTGTCGTGAATCCACACGCCGTAGGCGGACTTGAGATCGTTACGCTCCAGGTCCTTCATGAAGCGGTTCACGGCGGCCCGGCCGAACAGGTGGTTATTCCAGTTCCACGGCCAATCGATAGGCCGTCCGGCCAGTAGCCACCACAAAATAAACAGAACGATGATTGTGGCGGCAGAAGTCCACGCAATCAGGCGGTTGCGGCGGGCGCGCGCTTCGTCAAAGGCTGGAGCGTCAAGCAGCGTCATCGTTTAGGAACCTCAAAACGTCACGGTCTCGATAAGACCGGGCTCAAAAGATCGGATGGCAGGCGCAGGCCGTTCGCCGCGCGCCAATTCCTTCCTTAATTCATTAGACACCATTGGCATCTGTTCTGTTTCCAATGGCTTCGCCAATTGGAGGCCAAAAGGGGTCTGCTATCCATCTTTCGTTCGAACTATAATCGCCCCATGCCATTCCCCGGCGATCCGCGACGCAAATCTGTGGCCCTGCTCGCAGGCGGGGTCATGCTGGTCTTCGTGTTGCTGGGAACGCTGCAGTGGTTCAACACCTCCAAAGTCGATTTCCTTGATCCCGAGACCTACGGGCAGACGATGTTCCTCACCGCGCTCGAGGGGCTGCTGTTTCTGCTGCTCCTCCTGCTGCTGGTCATGCTCTTTCGCACGGTGCTCAAGGTTTACGTGGGCCAGGGTTCCAGCGGCGTCGCCACTCGGCTGCGTTCGCGCATGGTGCTTGGCGCAGTCATCATAACGGTTACGCCCGCCGCGCTGATGTGCCTGTTCAGCTATTTTCTGATGAACCGCTCGCTCGAGCGGTGGTTCTCGCCCAACTCCTCGCAACTGCGTGACGACTCGACCCGCGTCGTGGTGGAGCTGGCCGATTACGTCGCCAGCAATGCGCGCGGCGAAGCGGAATCGATTGCCGCCTCCGGCGCTCCGGACAAGCCGCTGCCGCAACTCCAGCAGGTGCTCGACTCGCACCGTGTCACGCTCCAGGGCGGCTTTGTCGAGATCTATGACAAGGACCGCCATCCGATCGCCAGCTTCCAGGCGCCGGCGGAATCGACGCCGGTAATCCTGCTCGCGTCCACCGACGGTCGCGAGCGGAGTGGCACTCCGCTGCGCGGGCCGCTTCCTGCAGCGCTGCTATGGGCGGCGCAGCGCCGCGGCATGCCTGCGCTCCGCGTCGGCAATGACCAGTACGCGCTGGGCATGGCGACAACTGCGTCAGGCAAGATTGTTGTTGCGGCGCTGCCCATGCCTCAGGGCTTGAATGACTCAATGGCGCGCATCCGCGCCGGCACAGACGAATACTGGCGGCTCTTCCGCGCGCGCAGAAGCATCCACACCACGCTGTCGCTGATGCTGCTGCTGGTTACGGTCTTCGTGTTCTTCGCGAGCGTGTGGCTGGCCGTGTTTCTTTCCAAGCAAATCACGCACCCGGTCGAAGCGCTGGCCGACGCCATGGATGAGATTTCCGCCGGCAAGTACAGCCATCGCGTAGAGACGGTTGCCACCGGCGAGATGGCCGACCTGGTGCGCTCATTCAACCACATGGCCGCCGATCTGGATGCGAGCCGGCAGCTTGCCGAAACATCGCAGGCGCAGTTGACCACGGCCAACCAGGCGATTGAAGAACGCCGGCGCGAGCTTGAAACCATCGTCGAAACCATCCCCAGCGGCGTGGTTACGCTCGACTCAGCAGGCGTAGTCCTGCAATCGAATCGCGCCTTCGACGACCTGATTGGCCGCGCCGAGGAATCGCTGGTGGGCGAGCGCGTCGAATCTCTCTTCCCGGTCGAATGTGCCGACGACATCGCCAGCCTCATCCGCCGCGGGCAGCGGATGGGCGCCGCATCCACCGAAATGGAATTTCCCGCGCGCGGCCGCACGCTTCATCTCGCCGTGACCAGCGCGCGCCTCGAACTGTCGCACGGCCGGCCGGGAACCGTGCTCGTCGTCGAAGACACCACGGAACTGCTGCGCGCCCAGCGCCAGCTTGCCTGGAAGGAAGTGGCGCAGCGCGTCGCGCACGAGATTAAAAACCCGCTCACCCCCATCGCGCTCAGCGCCGAGCGCATCGGCCGGCATCTTGACCGCGGGCAGGCCGACTCGCCCAACGTTATCCGCAAGTGCAGCGAGGTGATCCTGGGATGCGTGGGGACCCTGCGCACGCTGGTGGATCAGTTCTCCGCTTTGGCGCAGTTCCCCGCCACGCAGCCGCGACCCTGCGACGTGAACCTGGTGGCCGAACAGGCGCTTGCGCTGTTTGCCGGCCGGCTCGATGGCATCACCGTGCAGCGCGATCTGGAGCCGGAGCTGCCGCTGGTGATGGCCGATCCCGAAGCCATCCGCCGCGCGCTGGCCAACCTCATCGACAACGCCGCCGAGGCCATGCATGGCAGCCTGTTGCGCGTGCTCGGCGTTCACACCGCGCTCAGTGAAGACGGCGCAGCCGTTGAAGTCGTTGTCTCCGACACCGGCCACGGCCTTACCGATCAGATTCGCGAGCGGCTCTTTCTGCCGTTTTATTCCACCAAGCATCGCGGCACCGGTCTTGGCCTCGCGATTGCGGCCAAAATCGTGCAGGAGCACCGCGGCACCATTCGCGCTGAATCGAACAGCCCCAAGGGCGCGCGCTTCGTAATGCGGCTGCCGCTGGTGGAGACAGCGCAGTCCACGGCGCATGAAGAAACCGGCGCGGGAGCCCGAGCGTGAACAGCAGCGTGGCAAAGGTGCCCATTCAATGAATCACATCCTGGTGGTCGACGACGAAGCGGAGATTCGCAACTCGCTCGAGGAGATCCTCCGTGAGGAAGATTATGGCGTGACCTGCGCGGCCTCGGCGGCCGAGGCCATGATTATGCTCGACGACGCGCCTTACGATGTGGTGCTGCTCGATATCTGGCTTCCGGACCGCGACGGCCTCGAAGTGCTCACCGACATCCGCCGCATGAGCACCGAGTCGCGGCCTGAGGTAATCATCATCAGCGGCCACGGCACCATTGAGACCGCTGTGAAGGCTACCAAGCTCGGCGCCTATGATTTTCTCGAAAAGCCGCTCTCGCTCGAACGGACGCTCATCGTGCTGAAAAATGCCGTCGAAGCGCGGCGGCTGCGCACCGAGAACGAGGAATTCAAGCGGCAGTTCAGCGCCAATGCCGTGCTCACCGGCGAAAGTGTGCCGGTAAAGGCGCTGCGCCAGCAGATCCGCCTGATGGCGCCTACCAACGGCCGCGTACTCATTTACGGCGAGTCGGGCACGGGCAAGGAACTGATCGCGCGCGCCATCCATGCCGAAAGCCTGCGCCGCGACCGCGTCTTCGTGGAGCTGAATTGCGCGGCCATTCCCGAATCGCACATTGAAGCTGAGTTGTTCGGCTCGCGCCGTGGCGCGCAGCCGGGCGGGCTGCCCGGCAACAGTCCCGGAAACGGTCCCGGCATCGTTCCTGGCATTGTCATCGACCAGCGCGGCACGCTCGAGCGCGCCGACGGCGGCACTCTCTACCTCGATGAAGTCGGCGACATGAGCCTCAAGACCCAGGCCAAGGTCTTGAGCGCCCTCGACGACCAGATGTTCACGCCAGTAGGCGGCTCTCAGCCGCTGCGTGTGGATGTGCGCCTGATCGCCTCGACCAACAAGGATCTCGAGGAGGAGATCGCCAAGGGCAACTTTCGCGAAGACCTGTTCTACCGGCTCAACGTGGTGCCGTTTTTCGTTCCGCCGCTGCGCGAGCGAAAAGAAGACATTCCGCTGCTGGCCCGTGAATTCCTCGCCGACTTCGGCCGCCAGTATGGCCGTCCACGTATAGAGATTGGCGAAGAAGCGCTCGAAACCCTTGCCGCATATCACTGGCCGGGCAACGTGCGCGAGCTAAAAAACGTAATCGAGCGCGTGCTCATTCTCAATCCGCGCGTCATGCGCATCGAGCGCAAGCATCTGCCGCCGCTCACTCAAAAAAGCGGCGCGCGCCCGGTCGGCGAGTTCGCCAGCCTCCAGCAGGCCCGCGATGCCTACGAACGCGAATACATTCTCAAGAAGATCGAGGAAGCGCGCAACAACATCAGCCACGCCGCCGAACTTTTGGGACTGGAGCGCAGCCATCTCTACCGTAAGATGAAGGCGCTGGATATCAGCATTCGGGAGTAATAGGCGTTATTGCCTTGAATCCACCGGCGCCAGAATCGGCGTGAGCGAGCCGGGATTGTCGCCCTTCGTCGGGTCCACACGGAAATCCCATACCGTCGGGCTGATGTCCTCGGGCGAGAGAATCTCAACCAGCGCGTACTCGCCGATCTCGAGCGGCTGCGCCGGCTTGAGCATCAGCCAGTGCTTGCCGGTCATCACGGTGACTTTGGCGGGAATCACGTTTTCATCCTGCGTTACGGTGCCGTCGCGCTTCAGGTGCACTGCGCCCACAATGCGCACGGCGTTGCGCTCATCCACGCGGACAATCGCGAAGCCGGACTGCGCCGAGTGCGCGCCATGCTCATTGTTCGCAGCCTTGGCTGTGGAAGTATTCACAGTGATGGCGTGCGAAAGCATCTCCTGATTGTCGTCGGCCGCGGCCAGCGAAAGATAAATCGTTGGATCGTTCACGTGCAGGTGAATCCGCGCGTGTGCGCCTTCGAGTTCCAGGTTCGCCGTCTGGCCGGCCATGGGATTCAGCACACCCAGCCCATGGTTGCCACGCGCGCGCATGCTCATGTCGGTTGACGGCAGCTCCACCAACTCCGGCGTGCCGTGGAAGGTGTCGAGCACAAAAACGCCATCTTCATCGGGCAAATCCAAACCGGGCGCTACAGTAGGCATGCGCGCCTTTTCCTCGTCCCGCGCCTCGGTTTCTTCCTTGTCTACGTCCTCGGCTTCTTTCATAGCTGGCGAAATGGCCTCGCCGTCGGGTGTCTCGTGGTCGCGCTCCCACTTGCGCGTTGCGTCCCAGTCCACCAGATCGGCCGGCAGCTCTTCCCAATCCGAGCGCTCCTGCGAATAGTACTTCACGCGGTCACCCACAATTTTGTACTCGCGCACGATCTGATAGCTGCCGTCTTTAAGGA
>JASIJX010000163.1 GCA_030049955.1 Acidobacteriaceae bacterium | reverse complement strand
ATTCTCCGTGCCTATCTTGCGGCATAAATTGTTTTTTGAAGGCTACCGAGAGCAGGATATTCACGATTTCAGGTTGAAAACAAAATCTCTTTTCTCGTTTTGCCCATCTTCAGGCGCCACCGGAAGCAGCGACGGCTATCACTACACGCCGCTCAACAGCGGCCAGCCATGGGTCGTGCCCGCGCAAAGCGGCGAGATCATGCGCGACGTCTTCCTCACTCGCGGTCCCGACGGGCGATTCCAGATGGTCTGGACCTGGGGCTGGCGCGGCAACTCGCTCGGTCATGCCTCGTCGCCTGATCTGCTCACCTGGTCCGCGCAGGACGAAATCCCTGTCATGGCGGACTTTCCCGCAACCAACAACGTATGGGCCCCGGAAACTTATTGGGACGAAAACAAACACCACTGGCTGCTCATCTGGTCGAGTTCGATGAAAGACTCTACTGAGGGCAACCGCATCTGGTACTCGCTCACCCCGGACTTGAAAAACTTCTCAAGGCCCGCCGTCTTCTTCGATCCCGGTTATGTGACCATCGATGCGACGATCTTTCACGGCAAACGCGGACCCTACCGGCTCATCTTCAAGCAACAGACCTACGATCCGCTTACTTATCAGGAGCGCGTGGCCACTGGACCCACGCTCGAGGGTCCGTGGAGCAACATCTCCGGCCCCATCAACGAGAGCTGGTCAGAAGGCCCGTCGGCCATCCAGGTCGGCCATCGTTACATCGTCTTTTACGATCATTACCGTCCGCCGCGCGCCCGCTACGAAGCCGTAGCCAGCACCGATTGGAAGCACTGGCAGGACATCACCGCAGAGACCAGTCTGCCTGAGCACGCCAAGCACGGCAGCTTTATGAAGATCACAGACGCGGAAGCGGCACGCTTGCTCGAGCGCCACGATTCGCCGGATCAATCAACGGTGTCTTCTGTTCGCTGATCTCTACTCAAACAACCAATCCAGATTCGGCGGCCCATCTCCTTCGCTCTGCGCAAAGTTCACCCGCGCAGCTACGTGATAATCCGCAGGGATGAAACCCAACACCACGTATCGGCCCTTACCAAGGTCGAGCTCGTTTTCACCGGCCGAGAGCGGCTTGGCCCACACCGCCATGGGGGTCATCTTCGGCGCGCTCACGGCGTTCAGCAACACCAGGTTCCACTGCTCTGTCTCCGGATCGAGCACCGAATCCTCCCTCGATGCGCTGCGCGTGAAGCCCACCAGAATTTGCGCATCCTGCGCCAAATCAAACCGCAGTGTTCCGTCCTGCTCCGGCGCAATGCGAATGCTTTTCATCCCGTCTAGCTCCGGAGCCAGCGCGGAGATCGTGGTCGGCGAGCCTGTAAACAGCTCGGCGCCCTTCACTGCTGTGAACACCTCGCCGGCGCCTGGCTTGAGCGTGAAGCTCACCTGCGGCAGCGTCTTTGTGGAATCATTCTCCGTAATCGCTGCGCCCGAGCTCAATTGAGCGACACGCTTGTTAAATATCGCCAACTCCTTCTCGTACATCGGCAGGCACTGCTGCCAGCTCGGAAAATCCCTCATCCCGCCGCGAAATGGGATCTGTCGCTGCGTAGTCTCCATGCTGGTTGCAGTGCGGTAGGCAGGGCCGGCTACGCTGGTCAGCGCCCGGTAGCGTTCCACGCTCTCCCCGAGCAGCGGCTGAGCGCGCCGCAAATGCGCTGCATCGCGATCGTAGCCGTAGAGCATCACCTCCTGCGCAGCACGAATCCTGTCGTTGTAGAACTGCATGAGCAGGTAGATTGCGTGCATATCGTTGACGATGCGGTTGTACTCGTCACGATTGCGCGTCACAAACGGCGCCGCGGCTTGCGCGGCCGCATACGCCTGTCGCGAAGCCTCCACCGTGTCGTCGCTCACGCCAATCGGCGTTTCGCCATGATGCGGCTGCTTCTTCACCTCTTCGGCTGCGTATTCATCAAGTCGCTCGCCGGCCGGCGCGTCACCCGTCCACAGCGTCACCGCCGGGTTATAGCGCGCGGCATCGATCAGTTGCGGCACGGTCATGCCCAGCGCGAGCGCCTGCCGATTGCCTTCCGTGATGCCGATGCGCGGCAGTAGCCGCGGCTGGCACGGCCCGGCCAGCGTATACGCCTCCAGCAGTTTCTCGCCGGCCTCAGCCGTCCCAAACCGCTCGGCAAACTGAGCGGCCCAGTACGCGTGCTCCTTCTCCGGGTCGCGAAACGGATTCCACGCATACCGGCCCCACGCCGCAAACCAGATCCAGTCGCGATCGGTCTGGAGCAGCGGCGGTTGCGTATTATCGCCCGCGTAAGGCCAGTCCCAGTACCGCAGCGGGTAAACATGCACGCCGCCAATGCCGATGCGCGGAAAATGAGCCAGCGTCTCGCGTATAAAATCCGGATCGCCCCAGCGGAACGGCTCCAGGTTCGACAGAAGATGGACGTTGGCGATGGCCACATTGGAGTCTTCAGACAGCATCTTGAACCGGTCCAGAACCGGCCCGCGCACGTTCGTCCAGGTGAGCGACTCGCCGTTCCACTTGAACATGGTGTCGATGTTCGGATAGAGCGGCAGCGCGGCCTTCATTACGTCGTCGATGTCGGTGGCATGCGCGCGCACCACAATCGGCGGATCGTTGCTGGGCGGCGCGGTGCGCACCCCCGACTCGCGCAGCCCATCCAGCACGCCCGGAATAATCGCCTGCGCAATCCACTGCGCACCGTAGTGCGGGCTCAGCGCCTCGCCCAGCGTCATCATCAGCCCGGCATGAGGATACTCGCGAACGAACTCCGAGATGGCGTAGCGCGTGTATGCCGCTGCGAGGGGATTCGGCGTTGAAAGATGGTAGGGCAAGTGATGCGCGCGTGCGAAAGCGTGCGAAAGATGGATGTTGTAGAAGCCCTGCAACACCCAGATCCCGCGCCGGTCGGCCTCCGCGGTGAGCCACTTGAACATAGCGATGTTTTGCTCGATTTGCGCGGTCGGCAGTTCCTGCGCCTCGGGATATTTTGGAAGCTTCAGCAGGCTGGTGAAGGGGTGGCCGTTCCAGAGGTACAGCGTGTTGTAGCGCTCCTCGGCAAGCGTGTCGAGGTATTGCGTCCAGAGCGCCTTGTCATAGAAGAACGGAAAATTCTGCGGCGTGTACGGATAGTCGTACTCCGCGCCCTCGTAGGTGATCTCTGGCTTTTGCATGCCTATGCATGTTCCGCGCAGCTTCAGCTCCGGGTGTTCCGCATCGTCGATCCCCACGGGCAGCGCGTGAGCGGCGCGCACGCGATCGGCAAGTTCCAGTTCTCCGTACAGCACACCTGACGGATCGCTTCCGGCCACAACCCAGGTATCACCGACCTGCCGGATCAGGAACGCTTCCTGAGCCTGCGGCCAGAACTCCGGCAGGTGGAAGCGATTCAATTCGCGGGCCGAGCGCACCGCAGCAACCACCCGCGCGCCGCGTGGCGCGTTCTGAACTTCAACCAGCGCCGCGCGAAGTTGTTCCGCACCGTAGAGCTCGCGCGGCGTGGCCGATTTCGCCGTGATAACTCTTACCGGCGCGCACAGCGCCGCGGAGCACGCGAGAAGCATTAACGCTCCCGCGCCCAGCGCAGGCAACTTTCCGTTGCAATAAGAGTGATTCATCCTTTGACCCTAATCTACCTCGCTTCCACTTTTGCTTCCGCTCCCTGATTTCCAATCCCCGGCGGATAGTGGTCGAAGGTCCTGTCCACTGGCTTGCCGAGCAGAAACTTATCCGCGAACGCCAGGAGCGCATCCCAGTCACCCTGCACCATGCCGTGCGGCCGGTCGGCCCAGTTCACTCCCAGCCGGTCAGCCGCGTGGAAGAACACATAAGCGGGGCGGGCAGCCAACAGCGATTGGTACACGCCGTTTGCATTGACGTTCTGATCGTGATCGCCCTCCAGGCTGATTAACGGCCGCGGCGCCACCAGCGCGATGAACCAGTGCTCATCGAAGGGTAGCTTGTCGGGCTGGCCCCAGAACTGATGCAGATGCGGCGAAAACCAATTCGGATACTTGCGCACCATCTCCGTGAGTCCCTCTTTGCCTCCACGAAACGGCACTGAACCGCTGAAGCGATACGCGGGCGTTCCCCCGCCCGAACTCGCCACCGGGGCCACCATGGCCCACCGGTCGTCGAATGCGCCCGCAATCAGGGCCGCTTTTCCGGTACGCGACACGCCGGTAACGATCAGCTTGTTCTTATTGATCGCCGGATCGGTCACGAGATAGTCCGCAATCCTCGACTCGCCCCATGCCCACGCACGCAACAGTCCCCAGTCGTAGTTGGGATACGCAGGAAAAAATCGCGTGGTCCTGTATGCCCAGCTTCCATCCGGCAGGCGCAGCGTCGTATCTTCGCCGCAGTCGTTATTGTTGAACATCACAAACGCAAACCCGTGCGCAATCGCCGGGTTTGTCTCCGCAATCTCCTCCGCCGTCCGCGGCTTGAAGAAGGCGCGCATCCGTTGCGCATTTGCTGCTGCCTCCTCCGGCGAAACAGGACCTACCACCAGCAGCACATCCTGATTGTGTCCCTGATTGGCGCCTTCCGGCAGCCGGGCCAGCGGCTCGGCTCCTGGCGGCGTACCCGAAGGCGAGACTAGCGCCGGAACCGGCCCACCTTGCGCGGGCGCAAAGATCCCAATGTCGAGGCTCAAGCTTTGCTTCGGACCAAAGGTCAAGTGCACGAGGCGATATCTCACCTTGCCGCCCATCAGCAACTGCGAGCTCAGTAACGCTCCCCTCACATTGCCCGGCGGCGGCGGTGCCAGACCTATCGCGTAGTATTCGAGAATTCGCTTCATCTGCCGGCGGCGTTCCTGCCACTGCGCCAGCGTCTTTACCTCTTGCCCGTCGTTGAGCGTCATCACGTCGGGCATCTCCGGACGGTCCGGCAACTGGTCCACGCCCGGCATCTCCGCCATCGAAGTCTTGATCGGCGGCAGCGGAATCTCTTTCGGATCGGGCCGATCGGAAATGTGCGAGGTACCCGTCTGCCCCATGAGACCCCAGGTCAGCAGCCCCGCCGCAAGCACAACCACGCCATTGCGCACCATATTCAGATCAACCTTTCCCTTCTCTGCTCTTGAGCTTCCTCACCAGCGCTAGTCTGCTAATTCGCTGAATCCTAGTGCAGCTTATAGGGCTCCTCTGGCTCGGGAACCGGCTCGGGCACCTTGGGCATCTTCGCCGGATCGATTTTAGCGGCGCCCGCCAGCCCCACACCCGTCACATTGTCAATGCTGATCAGCGGGGCTCCGCATCCGGTCACCTTGATGTTCCGAATTACCACATTCCGCATATTGGCCAGCATGATGCCGCTCTTGCATGTACCGGTCACGTTTTCAAGTACGAAACCGACCAGCGGCTTCTGTGGATGGATCTCAGTCGCCTGTACCAGCGCCGCTTCATCGCGCACACGAATATTTGAGAAGCGGAAGTTCCGGAACTCGGGAATACCCGCGACGCCCGGCACCGGAAACTCATCCTGCTTGCCGCTGTTGAGGTTGTTCAGCCGCAAAAATCCCTGCCCCGCGCCCGAAACCTCAAAATCGTTCACGCTCACATTCTCAACATAGGCGCCGCGCCCCGGCCGGCTTTTGATGTAAATGGCCTGCGTCCTGGCGCCTAAGCACTTGCAGTGCTCGATAACGACATCGTGTATGCCCGCCGAGGTTTCACTGCCAATCCCGATGCATGCAAAATATTTGTCATTGAAAGTGCAATTCGAAATCCGCACGTCTTCGCAAGGCCGATTGATGGTGTAAGCCTCTGCGCCGCGGCCGGATTTGAGCGAAATGCAGTCGTCGCTGGTTTCAAACGTGCAGCCATCGATCACCACGTGCTTGCACGAGTCCACATCGATCCCATCCGCGCCGCTGTTGATCTGCAGATTTCTGAAGGTCACGTTCTCGCAGTAGACGGGATGGATCGACCACATCCCCGCCTGGCTCGTGAAGCAATCCTGAACATTCACGTTGCGGCAATTGGTAAACTCCAGCAGCGCCGGCAGCCGCAACCCCGTGCTTCGTTCCACGCGTCCCCTGATCGCTGCACTGGCCACAATTTTCCCCGGCCCGGTAACGCCAACGTTCTCGCTGTCCACTGCTGATATCAACGCGGAGTATCCCTTGACCCAGCGCCCCTCCCAGCGCACCTCGGTAATTGGGTAGTCGGCCATCTCGGCGCTGCCAAGCAAACTCCCGCCGTCCTCGATGCGCAACACCACATTGCTGCGCAGCATCAGCGCACCCGTCAGGTAGTCGCCGGCCGGAACGATCACTTCCCCACCGCCCAACGCGGCGCAGCGCTCGATCGTCAGTTGCAGCGCCTCTGTGTCTTTGCTCTTGCCGTCTCCGGTTGCACCGTAGTCCTTCACGTTTATTGTCGCCTTCGGCCCACCGTGCTCCGCCCTGGCCGCATGTGGATGCGCAGCAGATGCTGTCGCCTTCGCGGTCTGAGCAAAAGCGATCTTGCTGAGCGCAGCCGCTATTGGGGCCACCAGAGCCCCTTGCGCCGCCGTCTTTAACAGATTTCTGCGATTGACCAACACTTTGATCATTCTGTGCTCTCTATTCCGCGAGGTAATGTCATGCCGCTTGTACCATAAGAGCGTAACCCACTTGGTCCTCGCTCCTGGCTCCCAGCCCTTCGAGCCACTGCCCAAAAGCTGTAACACCACTGGCTGTTGGTAAGATCACCGTCCAATATCTGCCGGAATCATGCTAATCTCCCTTTGTTGTCCTCTCACTTCGAATATCTGGGGCGGACGAAATATGCAGGGCAGCAACCGCGCATCCAATCTCGGCATTTATGTCTATGCAGCCGGCGCCATTTTTCTCGGCATTCTCGGCCTGGCTTCAGGCGATTTCGCCACCACTTGGCAACACGTGGGCCCGAAGGTGCCCTTACGCGAGTTGCTCGCTTATCTCACCGCCTTGATCGAGCTCGCCGCCGGACTCGCACTCCTTTGGCGCAGAACAGCTCGGACCGGAGCCCTCACCCTCACGCTCCTTTACTCCGCCTTCACGCTCGTGTGGGTTCCCAAATATCTCGAAAACCTGCGTAACTTCGACCCTCTCGGCAACGTCTTTGAGCAGTTCTCTCTCGTCGTTGCCGGAGCGGTGCTATTCGCATCGTTCTCGCCGCTCGGCTCATTCGTCTCGCGCCGCGAGTCGCTCTTCGCGCGTCTGTACGGCCTCTCCGCGATTTCCTTCGGCGTTGGCCACGTCTACTATATGCCGGGCCTGTTGACCTGGATTCCGAAGTGGCTTCCGCCTTCGCAGATCTTCTGGGCCTATGTCACAACCATCGGCTTTTTCCTGGCGGCGGCGGCCATACTCTCGGGCATCATGGCTCCGCTCGCGTCGCGCCTGATCACAGCCGAGATTCTCGGCTTTGAAATCCTGGTTTGGATTCCTAAACTCCTTGCCGGCCCACACGACCATTTCAACTGGGCCGGCAATGCCATAAGTGTTGCCCTCTCCGGCGCACCGTGGGTCGTCGCAGATTCCATTTGCCGAGCCGCCAAGCGGGTGCCCGCCTACACCGAACCCGCCAAAGTCAGCACGCCAGCCTGAGCTTTACTGAAGTCACCTCGCGAGCGCTCGGAGCGCCTGGAACTGGCTGACGTCCTCGGTGATCATAGCCTTCCCGCGCAAATTCCAAAGCCCTCGCGCTGCTCGCACCGTGTCGCAAAGAATTCGACTGATCACGCTTAAAATGAATCAGATTATGAAATCAACCACGATTCGCTCGCCGCTTCCGATCGGTCTCGGCGTCCACAGGTGGGTTCTCGCGCAATGAGATTTGCCGGAATGAACTTGCGGCGTAGCTGGGCGCGTATCATGGCGCGGATTGGAGCGTGGACCAGGCGCCGAGGCGGATATTCGTGCCTGGTGATTGCGATCGCTGCAATGAGCCACGCGCGTGGGCAGGAAGGCCATCCTGCACCGCCCCCGCCGCCAGCCGGCATCAAATCTCCGCGGTGCGCCAATCGCCCGGT
>JASIJX010000162.1 GCA_030049955.1 Acidobacteriaceae bacterium | reverse complement strand
CCCGGTCTTTGCAGCGCCGCTTTCGGCACGACTGAAGCCACCCCCGCGACTTGGACCTGTTGCGGGGGACCCCGGCAAGTCGTGCCCTGACACTTCGTGCCCGGCAGGTGGTTCGAGCGGAACTCGAGATTTCGCTTCAGGCACGGGACCTCCGGGAAGTTGCGGATTGAGCAGTCAAACGTACGCGAATGGCCTCCGCGTGGCCGGCGAGACCTTCGGCATGAGCCAGCAATGCGGCTTTGGGGCCAAGGGCGCGCACGGCTGGAGGCGCATACTCCTGCACGGTAATGAGCTTGAGAAAATCGTGCACGCTCAAGCCCCCGCGCACTCGCGCCATGCCGCCCGTGGGCAGCGTGTGGTTGGGGCCGGAGATGTAATCGCCGAGGGGCTGCGCCGACCAGCGGCCAATGAAAACGGAGCCGGCGTTTTCGATCCAGGCCAGATCGTCGATCGAGTCAACGGTCAGGTGCTCCGGCGCGAGGCGATTGGTGAGACTGCGCGCCTCATTGAGATCGGCAACAACGATCGCCGCGCCCCGGCGTTGAAGACTCTTGCGCGCTACCGGATTGCCGTGGCTGCGCTTGCGCGTCTCGTCGACCACTTGCTGGGCGAGCCCATTGCGCGTGGTGATGAACAGGGCGAGTGCCTCGGGGTCGTGCTCGGCCTGCGCGACCAGATCGGCGGCGATGGCGGCCGGGTTGCCGCGCTCGCTGGTGACGACAATCTCCGTGGGCCCGGCGAGCATGTCGATGGCGCAATCAAAGGCGACAAGGCGCTTGGCCGCAGTGACGAAGAGATTGCCGGGGCCGGCGATCTTGTCGACGCGCGGAATGGTTTGCGTGCCGTAGGCGAGAGCGGCTACCGCGTGCGCGCCGCCGACACGATAGAACTCCGCGACGCCGAGCAGGTGCGCCGCGGCCAGGGTTTCCGCAGCCGGCCGGGGCGAGACCGCCACGATGCGCGGCACGCCGGCAACCTGCGCGGGAATGGCGGTCATGAGCAGTGTGGAAGGCAGAGGGTGACGGCCGCTGGGAACATAACAGCCGACCGAGGCGAGCGGGCGCACGAGCTGCCCGGTGGTGAGGCCGGGGAGCGGAGAGTCGAGCCATGAGCGTGGAGCCTGGCGCTCAGCGAAGCCGCGAATTTGCTCGGAGGCGGTGGAGATGGCCTGGCGCAATGCGGGGCTGAGCGCTTCCCACGCAGCCGCCATCTCCTCGCGCGTAACACGCAGGGCCTCCGCTCCGGAGAGCGAGTCGAACCGCGCAGCGAAGCGAAGAAGCGCGCGATCGCCGCTCCGGCGCACCGCGGAAACGATGCGGCGAACCGCGGGCGTGACGCTGTCGAGCGCTTCAGTCCCGCGCTGCTCGAGAGCGGCGATTGCTTTTGTGCCGACCCGTGAGCCACGCCCTGTTATCCGAATCAATCGCATCGGCTTCTCTTATGCCTACAGCACAACCTTGTTGAGCGGGTACTCTACGATTCCCGCCCCTCCCGCGGCTTTCAGTCGCGGGATGACGTCGCGCGCCGTGCTCTCGTCCACGATGGTGTTCACGGCCACCCACTCGGCATCGCTCAACTGCGAGATGGTGGGCGAGTTGAGAGCGGGCAGCACGGCCAGCACCGCGGCCAGATCGGAGCGTTTCACATTGAGCATGAGGCCAACCTGCGATTGCGCGTCGATGGCGCCGCGCAGCATGGTGGCAATCTGATCGAGCTTCCGGCGTTTCCACGGGTCGGCGAGCGCCTGTTTGCCGGCGATCAGGTGCGTCTCGCTCTCCATCACCGTGTCAATGATTTTGAGGTGGTTGGCTTTGAGAGAACTGCCGGTCTCGGTGACTTCGACAATGGCGTCTGCGAGCCTGGGCGGCTTGACTTCCGTGGCGCCCCAGCTGAACTCGACCTTGACGTTGACGCCTTTTGCCGCGAAGTAGCGCTTGCTGACTTCAACGAGCTCGGTGGCAATGATCTTGCCCTCGAGGTCTTCGGCTTTCTCAAAGCCGCTTGACTCGGGAACGGCGAGGACCCAGCGCACCTTGCGGCGGCTCTGCTTGGCGTAAGTGAGCGTGGTGACGCTCTCCACTTCAAGGCCGCTTTCGACCACCCAGTCGATGCCGGTGAGGCCGGCGTCGAGAACGCCGTGATCGACGTAGCGAGTCATTTCCTGCGCGCGAATGAGCATGCATTCGATTTCAGGGTCGTCGATCGAAGGAAAGTAGGAGCGGCCGTCGGCATAGATGTTCCAGCCGGCGCGCCTGAACAGGGCAAGGGTGGCCTCCTGCAGGCTGCCCTTGGGAATGCCGAGGCGCAGTTTGGCGAAGTTCCTCTCTTCAGCCACGAGGGACCTCCGCATTCTGCGCTTCGGCCGGCGCGCCAGGCGCGATCGGACGCGTAAAGCAGCTCACCGTGCCCTCGTGGCAAACCAGGCCGTCGCCCTCCACTTCCACGCGGAAGAGTAAGGCGTCGTTGTCGCAGTCAGTGGCGGCGGAGATCACGCGCAGGCGGTTGCCGCTGGTCTCGCCCTTCATCCACAGCTTCTGGCGGGTGCGGCTCCAAAAAGTCACAAAGCCTGTCTCGAGCGTTTTGGCGTAGCTGGTCGGGTTCAGAAAGCCGAGCATCAGCACTTCGCCGGTGCGCACATCCTGCACGATGCCGGGGACGAGCCCTTCCATTTTGTCGAAATCGATGGTCGCAGTTTGGTTGGACATGATTTGATCGGTCATGGCAATTCCTGTTGGTACTGAGTTCTGGTCGTGCTGAGGTTTCGAGAGGCAAGAAAAAACCCGCGGGCTTTGGCGGCCGGCGGGCTGATGATTATTTCCGATCTCTCTGGCCAATTCAGGCCATAGCATCCGCCGGCATGGAGGTCCCATGATGATGGTGGTGACCGTGATGGCGGTGAATTTGCATCTGTCTTGAAACTACGGGATCGGACCGGGTCATGTCAACATTTTCTTGCCGGACAGTTGTGCGCTCATTGCTCCTTCTGCGGCACCTGAACTTCACTCACCGTAAAGCCCTGGGGAATTTGAAAGATGCTGGGATCGGGCTCGCTGCGGTCTAGTTGCGTTACCTGGCGGATCAACTGCTCGCGCGGATCGTCCATGGAACTCGCAAGAAGGATCTTAAGATCGGGCGAAACCCAACGCTCGCTTACGCTCGTCACCGTTTTGTCGTTGCCAATGACCCCCGGCGGCCGAACGCGCGTGACGCGCCTACCCATGGCATAAACGCCAGCAATCGTTTTGGGTTCCAGCTTCTCAACCTTAACCTGGACGCCCGGTCGAGCGAGTAGCGGTATGTCATCGAGTTCAACGTATGGATGCAGACTATTAGAGCCCTGATCGGGCAGGTGGAACACGGTCGCTGTTTTTCGGTCGAAGTGGAGGATGGTGAGGGTATTGGCAACCGGGTCGATAATGCTGGCCGCTTCGAATTGTGGCTCCTGCCCATCGCTCACCTCGGAGGTTTGTTTGCGGAAGCGTCCCTGAGAATCGCGCCATTTGCGCACCTCGGTGCGTCGGGTCAGAGTCGTTCCATCGGGCAGTTGGCGTGTTGACTGCGTTTGTTCGACCACCGCACAGGGCTGACCGAGTACGATGCCAGCATCTTCCTGGGCCAGTGCTATGTGCGCAGCAGCCGTCAACTGCGCATGGGCCGCGCAAGTGGTCAGGATAATGGCAAAACAGATGGCGGGTACGCTCGACTTCAATCGCATTTGAACCTCCTGAACAACTTGCACGGAGTTCAAGGGGCTTTGCCCGCCTTCATGTTTTCAGAACGGTCCTGCGGCGGCAAGTAAAATAACTGAAATATTTGATTGCCGCTGCCGATCGCCGTAGGCCGGTTGGCAGTCCCGATCCAGATTTTCGTCCAGTCCCATTCTGTCCAGCCCGGATCCAGATTCTACGAGCAAGCCCTGGCTCTTAAGCTGGCATTTGTTGCTACACTTTCGCGGGCGCAGCCGTCGATGCGTGTAGCAATTCAATGATTCGTTGGTACAGCCGGTTACGAAGCTCAAAACGTGCAGCAGCAGGCGTTATATAGCGCACGTGCAATTCGACGCCGGAGTTCGACGGGCGCAAGTTCACCACCGGTGCAGGATCCAAGCTGCGCAGCCCGGCAGCGCGGCTACCTCGGCTCCACTCTTCTCTGGCGCGACGAATATTTTCGCTTGTTTCTTCCGTTACGGCCTGTTCGACACGCTGCGTGAGCTCATGTACGTCAGCCGTGGCCGGTACGACGGCCGCGATCTCTTCCCACGTCCACTGCCCGGCAGTGGAGAAGTTGAAGTACTGGCCGCGGATGGCATAACTGTTCATGAAAGTAATCCGGCGGCCGGTGGGAAGCCCCTGGTCGGTTTCGAGCAGCGTCGTGGTCATCAGTCGGAAATCCGCAACCTCGCCGCTCACATTGTTGATCTCCACCCAATCGCCCACGTGAATGCCGCTTTTGCCCATCAGCGTGAACCAGCCGAGGAAGGCGACAATGTAATCCTGCAGCGCAATGGTGAGCGCCGCCGTGGTGAGGCCGAGGATGGTAGGCGTCTGACGCGGCGCGCCGAAGATCACAAAGAGAATCAGTATGAGGCCGACCGCCTGCACGCCAAGTTGCAGGATGCTGCGCAGGGTGCGCATCTGCCGGCGATCGAGAGCGGGCCTGTCCATCAGACGGCGGATCAAGGCATCGCAGACGAGCATGCCGATCAGGATGATCAAGATGACCATCAGAGAAGTGAGGATCAGGTGCTCGACAATACGATGCTGCAATCGGACTTGCGCCGCCCACTCGCCATATACGGCTGCAAGCCGCTGATGGGTTTGGATGCGATCGTCGTCAATGCTGAGAATCTGGCGCTCGGCACTGCGGTCGTGAAGGCTGGCGATTTCTGCAGATTGGTCCGCCGCCGATGCCGATGTCGTCGCAGAGTTGGCGCGAGCCTCAAGCGCATTGTGCTGAGCTGTGATGCTCTGCACATCTCCTAGTGCTTGCTGCTGGGCTTGCTCAAGGAGCGCCTCGCGCTGCCGTTGTTTGAACCATGCAGCAATGCGGGCGGCGAGCGTCTGATTATGAGCCATGGAGATGACCGCGATTTCGCCACTGGCAACCTGGCTATCGTATTTCTGCATGGACTGTTCGTGCGCGGCAAGCTCGTCCTGGATTTGCGCGGTCGTATCGCCCGAGGCGCGCTCAAGATCGCGTTGGGCGTCGGCCAGTTCGTCGTTATCGAGTCCGAGCTGCGCTTTGGCTACCTGCAGCGCATCGTTGGCCGGAGCAGCATTTTGCTTTTGCTGCGCGGCAGGCGCTTTGGCCGAGAGTTTATCGACTGTCGCCTGGTCCTGATCACGAATCTTTTCAAGCTGAGTAATCTTCTGCTGCAGTTCGAGGGCTGCGCCGGTAAGCGTGCGGTGCTGGGCATCAAGCTGGGCTTGGCGGAGAGCTGCAGCAAAGGCTTGATCTACCGCGTGATCTGCCAAGTGCTCGGCGCGGCGCGCGTACTCATTCTCTTCGGCGGTAACCGCCAGCGAAGCAAGCGTCTGAGCCGTCTGCCACGGTCGAGTATCGACCAAAGAAGCATTCGATTTTGCCGTGCCATTTTGCAGGAATGACAGATGCGCCATGGCGTCGCGCGTAATCCAGAACAGGGCAAAACAGAAGACCAGGAGCGCGAGGAGAAGAAGGAAGAGTCCTGTACGAGCCTTGCCGAGGCTCGACGAACCGAATCCTGAAGAACCGCAAGAGGCTGGAGGATGCGCCATACTTTATTTTCGCAGGTCGGGTTCAAATGCCCAATTGCAAACTGCAGCTTGCATGATGCGCTTCGCTGGCCCAAAATGGTGCGGTGTACCAAGGAGTGAAAATCTTTGCTCTGGCTGCGGCGTTGCTATGCACGGTGCGAGGATTCGCCACGCCGGTGCATCAGAGCGCAGCGCATACACAGGTAATTCCGCCCGAAGCGCGAGTCGATATCAACCACGCCACGGTGGACGAACTGATGAAAGCGCCCGGGATGACCCGCACATGGGCCGAGCGTATCGTACGCTTTCGCCCGTATCGGACGAAACAGGATCTGCTCGACCACGGCGTTGTAACGAGTGAAGTTTACGACCGAATCAAGGACTACATCATCGCGCACCGGGAGAAGCAGTAAGGGCACACTGATTCTCCCGGAACTATCTAGATGTGCTGCTCCACTTCCACCGGCATCTCGATTCCCACGACGCCGCGATTCAGCAGCCGGCTTAAAATCACGTAGAGAACCGGAATGAAAATCAGGTTCAGCACAGTGGAGAGCAGCATACCGCCCACGATCGTCGTTCCCACCGACCGGCGGCCGAGCGAGCCGGCGCCAGTGGCGAAGTACAGCGGAAGAACACCGAGAATGAACGCGAACGAGGTCATCAGGATCGGCCGCAGCCGCGCGCGCGAGGCGAGCACGGCGGCTTCGAGGATCGGCCGGCCGCGCTGCCGCTCCTCGCGCGCCACCTCAACGATGAGAATGCCGTTCTTGGCGGCCAGCGCAATCAGCAGGATCAGGCCGATCTGCGTGTAGAGGTTGTTGTCCAGGCCAAGCCCTTCCAGCACGAGGACCGGGCCGAGCAGCGCGAGCGGCACGGCGAGGATGACGGAGACGGGCGCGAGCCAGCTCTCGTACTGGCCGGCGAGCACCAGATACACCAGCAGCACCGCAAGGCCGAAGGCGTAGTAAAGATTGTTGCCGACCGCGCGCTCCTGGTACGACATCGCGGTCCATTCGCAGGCCGCACCGGGCGGCAGCGCCTCGTGGCAGATCTGGTCCATCAGGCCGAGCGACTGGCCGGAGCTGAAGCCGGGAGCCGGGGAGCCGACGATGCTGGAGCTGGGATAGAGGTTGTAGAGGCTGATGAGGCCCGGCCCGACCGTCGGCTGGATGGTCGCGAGCGAGCCGAGCGGCACCATGTCGCCGTTGGAGGTACGCAGCGGCAGTTGCTCGATCTCGGGGATGCGGGTGCGGAAGTCGGCGTCGGCCTGGACATAGACCTGGAAGGTGCGGCCGAACTTGGTGATCTGGCCGACATAGCTGGAGCCGAGATAGGCGGCCAGTGCCTGGAACACCTGGCCGGTCGTGACCTGCAGCTGCTCGGCCTTCACACGATCGACGACAAGGT
>JASIJX010000161.1 GCA_030049955.1 Acidobacteriaceae bacterium | reverse complement strand
ATTCAGGTCGAAATACGGTAAGGGGGCCGCACTTCACGAGTTCTGATCTTTACGTGACACGCAGATTTTCCTTGCCGGAAAATGCATCGCTGCGCTTCGATGTGCAGATGTTCAATGCCTTCAATCATCCAAACTTCGCGCTGCCATCGAGCGTGGAAGCGGGCGTGCCCGGAGGCACAATTCCGGCCAAGTTCGGCTCGCTGGAAAGCACCATCTCTCCGCCAACCGGCCTGTTGGGCGTAGGGCTGGGCGGCGATAGCTCACCGCGAATGATCGCGTTTCAAGCAAGAATCGAATTCTGACACATGCTAACGCGGAGTGACGCGTAGATCGGCAACATCACAGCAGGGGAAGGCAAGGTTCTTGGCCAGATCAGATGACGCGGAATGCAATTCAGAACGCACCCAATATCGACGACAACATCTTCAACCAGCTCATGGCTGATATTCCATTAGACCAGTCTGCACAGACCCTGACGCTCCGTCTTCCCGCAGTGCGACCAGACGTCATCGATACAATTCTGAAACTTCAACTCGACGAACCGTGGACAACCAGCGCTCTTGTCTCTGTCCCAGCCGAGTAATCGGACGGCCCTATCTAAAAGAAGCGAGTCTCTTCTCACCTGAGTAAAACGGGTCTTTGCACTTGTTAGACAGCGAACCGGCAACTTCTCGGTAGAGGACTCATCTGTTCACCCGACGAGAGGGAAATCATTCATGATTGGCCGCAACAGGTAGCCGTTCCGTTCGCTTCGACAGATAAGCGGAAACGCTGTGGCTCGACCGAGATTCCCCGATCGCCGATGAGCGTGATGACAGCCGTCAAATCGCCGAGTGGAAGACGGTGGCTTCGTAAATCGTATTGGGTTCCCCAAACTTTGTGATCGACGATCACTTCAGTTGCACTCCAGGTACCTCCGATGCTCGCCGCTATCGTGGCATAGTGTGGTTTTCCCACTCTCATGTACACCAGATCAGATTCGTCCTCGACCCAACCACTCGGAAATATGCTGAGGATTGTCTCGCCCGTTACGTAATCCTTGTAGTCGGCCTTTACGCGTACGTTGTTGAACGCTTGAACAGTCCGATTTGGGATCGGAACGTTTTCGAAACAAGCCGCGAGTACGAATGAATCTTTGTGGATCCCGACGAACTGGACGTTGTGACTCATAACCTCGATTGCCGCTACAGCTTCTTCCCCGCAGGACGAGCACATGCACGAGTCATCCTATATTCTGCGCACAGGTGCGAAGTCCCGACGAAGAAGCGAACCGTTGAAGACATCTCTTTGAAACGCAATGGCCCCTTCTAACGTCAATGCTGAAAGGTACTCATTCTGCTCTTTAGTTCTCCCGAAGCAATTGTCCCGAATGATTCCGCTCTGAGTTTACGCCGCGCTAAGACTTGCCTCTGCCCCATTCGGTAATCACGAACGCAAGAACAGCTGTAGATGCTCACGAAATGTCGCACCATGCTGGTAATGCGCACCGTGATTTGAATCGGGGAACATGGTCAGATGAGCGTTTGGCAGATGCGCTTCCAAAATAAAGGCATTGATCGGCATGACCACGATGTCCTTATTACCATGCACGATGAGAGTGGGGTGCGCGATCCGGCTAAGCGTCGAGTACCGATCATCCTTCGGCACTTGCCCCCAATCCCGAATTGCGGCAAGCTGCGCCACGGCCGCATCCCTGGATACAGGAAGGTCACGGTCGGTGGTGCGGGATGCGAGTCGCTTTATGTATTGTCGGCCGGCTTCTTGACTCTCCTTCGACGCGGTGAAGAACGCCGCTAATAGAAAGGCCACCGGGTCGGCCTGTTCTTCCGGTGTCAGCTCGGTGAAGGTCATTCCTTCACCGCCGCGCGGTCCAGTCCCCAGGAGAATCAAACGATGAATGAGTTGCGGGTGGTCCACTGCAAGTTGCTGCGCGATCATGCCGCCCAATGAAAACCCGACGGCGTCAACGCGGGTTAAGCCCAGCGCTCCACAAAACGCGACGACATGATCTGCCATCTCCGCAACCGTGGAAGGCGTCACTCCAGTTGAGGCGCCAACGCCTGCATTGTCGAACAGAATCACTTCATGCTTGGCTGCGATCGAATTCGTCATCTCCGGGTCCCACCCGTCCATGTTGGAGTTGAAGTACTCCAAGAAGAGCAGAGGGACTTTCCCGACCTTGCCGAAACGACGATAAGCATAGCGAATTCCATTAGCTTCGATAAACTGCGTCGGGACTGTCTCATGTGTGTAATTGCTCATAGCCTGTCTCCTGTTCTCAGAAGAACTTGGTCAATTGGACTGCGATCAGGATCGCAATTCGAGAAATCGTTGAATTCCTGCGCAGGTCGTTCAGCGTTTTTCATGAAACCTCTGCGTGTCCTGGGTGTTTGGTTCCTTAATGCGGACCAGTAGCTTGCCGAAGTTCTTGCCCGCGAGCATGCCCAAGAGTGCCTTGGGAGCATTCTCAAGGCCTTGCACAATGTCCTCACGGTATTTGATAGCGCCGCCTAAGATGTTGTTCCCGACGACATGCTGGAATTCAGCAAACAGCTTGTCGATATAGTCGAAGTTCAAGAATCCCTGGATCAGGAGGCGCTGACTGATGACGAGACGCATCGTTGCCGGCAGCAGGTTCGGGCCGGAAGTGTCTGGCGATGAGTCGTAGTGGGCAATCAGCCCACTCACAGGCACTCGAGCAAAGCGGTTCAGCAACGGTAGAACTGCCTGCCATACGGCGCCGCCAACGTTCTCGTAGTAGACATCGACTCCTTCAGGGCACGCAGCTTTCAGTTCTTCTGGGAAATGCGCCGACTTGTGGTCCACGGCAGCATCGAATCCCAACTCATTGGCGAGATAGGCGCACTTTTCTGGCCCTCCCGCGATGCCAACTGCTCGCGCGCCGGCGATCTTCGCGAGTTGGCCCACAAGCGAACCGACCGGTCCGGTAGCCGCTGCAACCACGACCGTCTCTCCCTTTTTTGGTTTGCCAATCTCATTGAGCCCCGCATACCCAGTGAATCCTGGCATGCCCAGGACTCCTAGTTGCGTCGTAATGGGAAGCGTACCGGAGGCAGCTTTGCGCGCTTTCCCGCCCTCGATCACCGCATGGGTGCGCCAGCCCGTGTGGGCGAGTACCAGATCCCCGGGAGCGAAGTCCGGGTGCTGAGACCTAACGACCGTGCTGATGGTTTCCCCCGGCATGGCGTCGCCAATGTTCATCGGTTCCGCATAGGATTTCCTCGCGTCCATTCGCCTACGCATGTATGGATCGAGAGAAAGGTAGTTAGCCTCAAGCAGGAGTTCTCCAGGGGCCTCTCTCGGAATCGGAAAAGACTCGGTTCGGAAGTGATCCAACCCAACAGGCCCTTGCGGGCGTGCGACAAGAACAACCCGCATTCCCTCTTCGTTTGCCATTACAAGCTCTCTCTCTAAAGACGCGCTTCTTGTCGTCAGTATCCATGTCACACTATCGCGCGTCGCAAAAGCGTCTCGATCTTCGCATCAAGCTCAGAGGCAATCCTGAGCGCTTCGGAACTCCCATATGGGGCCAGAAAACTCGACATGCGGTCATACGCGAGATGCACTCCATCGCTACGTTCGTCGATCAAGACGGTGACGGGCGCGTAGGATCCAGCGTCGGGCACATGCCGCGCCATAGCGGCCATGATGAGCGGGTTTCCGATCAGAAGGCGAATGACACCGCGGACAGCTTTCTCGGTCCCCTTGTCGATGATGCCTCCGTGATCGAACTTCGCGAACAGCATCAGACCGGCGGGGCCGATTGCCTTGTTGATCGTATCCTCCATTTCTCCAACGGAAGCTGTTCGTTGAATTGAGCGGAAGAACTCAGCCATGTCTGGGTGAGCGACTGCTGCATCGATCGAAGCGATAACCTCATCGAAAGGTTTCGAAGTAACCAGACTCAATCGCTCGATCTCGATTTTCTTGATCATCACAACCCCTCAGGCGCGAACAATGTCCACCGGAGTAAACAAGCGCAGGTTAAGAGCGCCATTCACGATCTCCGATTCTTTCTCGAGAAAGGCCTGGATGCCGGCCGCTTTCATGTGCGCCTCTAGATCTTTCTGGCTGCGCCAGATCCCGTAAAGAAAGTACTCGTCGCCGTCTGAGGCGGATTGATGCAGTTCGTAAACGATGTTGCCCGGTTCATTACGGCTCTCCCGAGCCAATTGCTTGAGCACCTCTTCAAGCTCCGCCGCTTTACCGGCTTGGGCTCGCAAGAATACAAGATTTGTCACAGCTCCGCTCGTCATGGCGACCCTCCGACGTTAGCCCTCGTACGTGATGCTCCTGGTGTGTGTATCACTCTATGGCTTAACCGCTCGCGTCGAGCTCCACAACGCCCACCCTGGATTGATGCGATTGGGGTAGAGCTCCAGCATTCTGTCGTAAAGCTCTCGTGCGGTTTTCGTTGACGCCGTCAATCGATCGAAGTCGCGGATGTACTGCCGCGTCTCCTCGATGATCCTCGGATCATCTTCGTTTTCGGGACGCTTGTGTGAGGCGACAACCGCGCGTGGATTGAGCGATTCAATCTTGTCCAGCGCCGCAATCCACTCTTGTCGTTTCTGCGGAGTCGACTCGGCGAGATAGAGGTGAACGTCATTGTAGGCGGCGTCGCCCGCGACCACGAGCCCGATCGACGGAATATGCAGGCAGGTTGTATTGTCTGTGTCGGTATGTCCAAGCTCCACGGTCACTAATTCATGCCCTTCCAGGTCGATCACATTCCCTTTGAGTTCTTCTGCGATCACCAGCTTGTCCGGAATCTGGCCCGGAAATGCGGCCTTCCAGGCGCCGTCGAGCGCTTGTGGCGATGCGTTCTGGCGCATGACCTGAACTGTACTTGGGGTTGCTACAACTTTGGCGTTGGGGAATCGCTCGAGAAGAGTGCCAACTCCAAACCAATGGTCTCCATGGCCGTGGGTAATGTATATAGTCGTCAGGCTCTTGCCTTTTGATGCGATCCAATCGGCCAGCTCTTTGGTTTGCTTGACGGTCATAAAGCAGTCCACGAGCACTGCATTCTTCTCCCCGTAGATGAGGGTCGCCGCGGTTGCCTGAAAGTAGGTTTGTGGCACGTTGGGAGGCCGATCAGGAGTGACGATGGGAATGCCTGGAGTTATAAATACGTCCCAATTCAATGCGGTTTCCTTCGTGGTCTGCGACTTATTGTGATTTTCCATGGTTCTCACCTTCCCGAATGAGTTTTGCCGTGGTCCGATCTTGGGGCGCCTACCTACCGCTCCAACAGGAGCTGATGAAACGGAAAACCTCACCATGCACTACCGAGCTTGCTCTCTTTGAAGCTGAGCCTCGGCCATGAATCACCGAACATCGGGCGTTTGCTCCTCGATTCTGCTTCTGTGACAGATCCCTCAGTGACGTCCCAATGTTCCATGAAGATTCCGTCTTTCATCCTCATGATGTCTACAACGATGAGCGCCGAACCGTCTTCATTCGAGTAACGGCTATGGACCATGACAAAGTCGCCCTCGGCCATGATGATGCCGTGATCCCACTTGGTGTCTGCTGGGAACGCCTTGACAAGCCCGAAGAGCCCATCTCTTCCGGGCGGAATGTGGCCGCTGTGTTGGATATAGTCGGGCGACCAAAGCTTCTCAGCCTCTGCGAAATTGCGCTCATTAAAGAGGGTTTCAAATCCCTTGATCAACAGCGCCTTGTTCTTCTCTTGAAGAGTGTCGGACATTGGGTTTCCCTTCGCGCATAACTGCCAAAGCGACTTCACTCGTAACTGCATCCTTCAGCACATCATCCTGATGTCATAGAAAATGTGTATTCGCTAAACTCCCGACTGACCAAGCAGACCCTTTTCTCGCGACATCCATTGCCGGATATAAGGCGAACAATGCAATACCGAAACGCCGTTCGCTTCACATCGGTTGAGGAAACGGACACCCTCCACGTCGACAAGATCGACTTCCTCGACATCCAAAACCGCCGCGGTTGCACAGCGATCGATCTCAGCTTTAACGTGTTCCAAAGACTCAGATCGCAGTTCTCCACTAAGCCGAACTCGCGTTCGAAACCGTTCAATCTTCAGGGTCATGATTGCCGGCCCCCGACTTTGCTGTTTGACTGTGCAAAGTTAGGGCCATTCGCAACTTGATAAAAAGGCAGGAGCTTACACGCAGATGCCGTCCTGATTTTTAAGGAATTCCTGATGTCTCAGGAGAAAGGCAGGGAAGTAGCGGGCCGGACTAGATGGCCTGTGGGTCTTTGAAGCGGAATTTATTAATTCCGAGGCGCTTGATTTTCGAATCGAGGGTCCTGGCAGGAATTCCGAGCTTCGTTGCTGCACCATCTGGCCCGGACACGCGGCCACCGGCCTCTGCCAGAGCGGACTCAATCATTTCCTTTTCTTGCCGGCTCAACACGTCGTTCAATGCAACCGTCGGATCCTGGGACTGGGCCGATTCCCCCGTCAGCCAAGCTTCATCCACCGAGAACGTATCGTCCTCGCTGAGGATGACAGCCCTTTCAATCACGTTTTGAAGCTCCCGGATATTGCCGGGCCATCGGTAAGCTTTGAACAGATTGAGCGTCTCTCTGTCGATCGTCTTGAACCTTTTACCAACTCTTTTTCCGAAACGACCAATGAAGTACTCGACTAACAATGGAATGTCGTCCGCGCGTTCACGCAATGAAGGCATCTGGATCGGTACGACATTGATTCGATACAGGAGATCCTGGCGGATCTTCCCCTCGGCAACCAGTGCGTTCAGGTTGCGATGAGTGGCCGCGAGCACTCGCACGTCAACAGGGATAGGCTTGCTGGCACCGACGCGTTCGATTTCGCGTTCCTGGAGCACTCGCAACAGGGCAATTTGAATTTCAGCGGGTAGGTCGCCGATTTCATCCAGGAAAATGGTTCCGCCATTCGCCGATTCAAAGCGTCCTAGCCGTCTCTGCATCGCGCCTGTAAATGCGCCCTTCTCATGGCCAAAGAGTTCCGAAGCAATTAACGAGGGCGGGATCGCGGCGCAGTTCACACCAATGAACGCCCTTTCGCGGCGGCTCGAACGCTTGTGGATGGCGCGAGCTATTAATTCTTTGCCAGTGCCGGTTTCACCCGTGATCAAGACTGTGGAATCGGAAGGTGCAACTTTGGCCACTTGGCGGAGCACTTTACGAATTGCTTCAGAGGAGCCAACAATGTCCTCAAACATTGATTCGCGGTCAATTTGTTCCCGAAGCGCCAGGTTTTCATTGCGCGTTCTTTCTTCGGCACGAACACGATCGTCGATGTCGGTTCCCGTTGCGTACCACCGAACCACTTGTCCCTGTTCGTTTCGAAAGGGGTTGTAGCGAATCAGGAACCAACGATACTCTCCATCCTTACGGAGAGCTCTTTGTTCAATCTCAAAGGGGAGCCCACGCTCCAGTGCAAGCTTCCGAAAGTCGCGCAGCCTCTCCAGATCGTCTGGGTGGAAGATTCTTTCGCGGAAGTCGGAAGATATTACATCTTCAGCGGTAAGTCCCGTATAGTCGAGCGTCGTTTGGTTGGCATAAACCGAGATGCCCGACGGATTCTGGACGACGATGGCCTGCGGTATCGCGTCCGTAATCCGGCGAAGCTCGCGTTCATCTTCACGGAGCTTCTCCGCAGTTTGCTTAAGAGTCTCAATGTCGGTGCATGTTCCGTACCATCTCAGGATCTTGCCGGTCTCATCGCGAAGCGGTTCAAACCCTATCAGGAACCATCGAAACACTCCGTCGTGGCGGCGGAGACGAGCTTCGATCTCGCCTGGCTCCCCAGACGCCAGGAGTTCGCGACATCTTTCCATTAACGAAGGTAGGTCATCGGGATGAAACGCTGCTTGCCAACCCCAGCCATGCGACTCTTCCGGCGAAAGGCCAGTGTATTGATGCCAGCGCTTATTCAGAAACTCGTTTGAACCGTCCGGTAAATTGCACCAGGCCAATGTCGGAATAGCGTCGATTACCTGGCGAAGCCTGGATTCCGAGCTTTTCACGCTCTCTAGAGCGGTTCTGAGCGATTCCTGTGATCTTTGGCGTTCAATTGCTATCCGAGCGATGTGTCCCGCGCCTTGAATGAGGGCGAGATCATCTTCAGTGGGGACTCGCGATTCGTGCGAGTAGAGCGCGAAGGTGCCGAGTACTTCGTTATCTTTCGTGAGAATCGGCTCGGACCAGGCAGCTCGTATACCGTTCCGAAGGGCAAGGTCGCGATATTGATCACGCCAGTTTGGCTCTGTCGCGACGTCAGAGACGATGACACGTTTTTTCAGAAATGCTGCTGTCCCGCATAATCCGGCCTCAAAAGCCACAGGAACGGGAATGACCGCTGAAAGCCACTCTGAAGGGACGCCGGGGCCGCCACCATGCCAAAGGCATTCTCGCTGGGCGTCCTTCACTAGAACCGTTGTGACCGATGGCGCGACCTGTGCGTCAATAGCGCTGCACAACTGATCCAAGACTTCCTTAAGACTCCCTCCATCAGCAATCAATTCCAGTGTCCGTAATTCGGCGGCGTATAGAGTTTCACGCTGTCGAATTTCGTCGAACGCCTTCTTGCTGGGATCTTGAGTGTGCATATCAGCTTCGGACCTAGATTCTTTCACACCGAGCGTGGCATCAGATACCAATTCCTTGCACCCGACTGTCTGGGTCCAAAGGAGGTGCCACGCATTGCTACTCCGTAAGGTGTGTGGGCATTACACTGACGTCTACGAGCTGAACGCCGC
>JASIJX010000160.1 GCA_030049955.1 Acidobacteriaceae bacterium | reverse complement strand
GCCGAAAGCTACGAGCGCATTCACCGGTCGAATCTGGTGGGGATGGGCATTCTGCCGCTCGAGTTTGAAGCAGGGAAGAATGCCGAGTCGCTCGGCCTGACGGGCGAGGAGACCTACGACATCGTTGGCTTCAAGGACAAGCTTGCCGGCAAGTTTGCGAACGGGCGCACGGTGACGGTGGTGGCAACAGCTCCCGACGGCAAGCAAAAAAAGTTCGAGGCGCGCGTGCGCATCGACACGCCGCAGGAGATCCTCTATTACCAGCACGGCGGCATTCTGCAATATGTGCTGCGCGAGCTGGCGGCAAAGTAGTCACCCTGCTGTGGATCGTGGAGCGCTTGCGCGTCCCGAAATTCACACTTTCGAGCAACAATATAGCGGCGAGATGGGCTCTCAGCTCGCCGCTGTTTCTTTTTGTGATGCCGAATCTTCCCGTCTATCCCCACGCGCCCAGCAGCCGCCGCACCAAAATCAACTGGCCCACATGATAGGCGTTGTGATCGGCGACCAGCAGCGCCTCGCGCAGAATTGTCTGGCCGTCGCCGTGCGGGATGCGCGCGTAAAGGTCCGTGGCTGGGTCGGCTACCAGCGTGCACATGGCCTTGAGATCGCGGCGGAAGGCTTTGACTGACTTGTCCCAGGCCTTTTCATCGGGAGGGACTGGCGAGGCCGGCCAGTAGCCCTCCGGCCACTCAGGTGATTTGTGCTTGGCGTTGCGCGAGAACTCAAGGATATCCCACTGCGCGATGCGCAGGTGCTCGAGTAGCTCCCAGGGCGAGTGCGGACAGCCTTTGGGCCGCGCGCCGCGCAGCTCCGCAGGCATATTGCGGACGGCTTGTTCGAAGGTTATGTGAGCATTGCTGCCGGCCAGCAGCGTGACGAGTTGCGCGCGCAACCCGCGTTCGCGGTCGGCAGCGGTGGTTCGTGTGGGCATGAGCGGCTTTCCCCCCGGTTGTAGCTTGGTCAAACTCCGCTCTGGGTAGAGATTCCGGAAACAGCGGCGGGGTTTCTCGGATTTATAAGCGATTCAGTGGGTCAGCGAGTTAGAAGGTCGGCAAGTTAGGGAGTCGGCAGACTCCGTGATCTTGAAATACCGGGCAGCACGCCGCATCGAGCCAGCGGCAGCGCCGAAACATCCCGCGCCTGAGTATCCGCTAACTCGCTGACTTGCTAACTTGCTGACCCGCTGCCCTCCAGCACTGCCTGCTGGGCCGCAAATATCTTCTTTAGTCCCTCTTCGGCCAAGTCGATGAGAATATCGAGCTGCGCTCGCGAGTAGCTTCCCCGCTCGGCCGTGGCCTGGGTTTCGATCAGGCCGCCCTCGGCGGTCATCACCACATTCATGTCCACTTCGGCCTGCGCGTCCTCCTCGTAGCAGAGATCGAGCAGTGGCGTGCCGTCGACGATGCCCACCGACGTGGCGGCGACAAGATGCTTAAGCGGCGACTGCTTGAGCGTGCCCGATTTGACGAGAGCGTCGAGCGCGATCGCCAGGGCCACGGCCGCGCCGGTGATGGCCGCGGTGCGTGTGCCGCCGTCGGCCTGGATCACGTCACAGTCCAGGATGATCGTTCTCTCGCCGAGAAGCTGCATGTCCACTGCCGAGCGCAGGCTCCGGCCGATGAGCCTTTGTATCTCATGAGTCCGGCCGCCGATCTTGCCCCTCTCGCTCTCGCGCGGAGTTCGGGTGACGGTGGAGCGGGGCAGCATGGAGTACTCCGCCGTGACCCAGCCGCGGCCGGCGTTGCGCAGCCAGCCCGGCACGCTGTTTTCGATGGTGGCGCAGGTGAGCACCCGGGTGTTGCCCAGCGAGACCAGAACCGAACCCTCGGCAGTCTGCACGTAACCGGGGGTGAGCGTGAGGGGACGAAGCTCGGCAGGGGCGCGGCCGCCGGAGCGGAAGAAGGGTTTCTCTTGCATAAGAGGGATTGTACGGGAACAGGAACAGGGAACAGACAGCAGATCCGAAGGGCGCAGGTGGGTTGCGCCATCAAGCCGGAAGGACGGCTCGTAGGTCTTCCCATTGCGGGAATCCGGAGGTGGGAATGTGCCGGAAGCGGAAACTCGCCGTATGTGATTGAAATTACGAAGGATATGCCACGAAAGCCTGTTGACGCGGTTCCGTTTCGGGAAAACTCAACCACAGGCGCTGGTCCTTCAGAACCAGACCTCCAAGACTGATTTCCCCTTTTATCAGCAACTTAGAAGATCCGTTGGAGTTTGGCACGCGACGTGTACTAGAAGAGGACAAGGCCGGGCTTAGGAAACGGGAACGGGAACGGAGAACCCAGGGACCCTGACCAGGGACCCTGATCTGAGTGCTGATCGGGGTGCTGGTCTGAGTGCTGGCCTGGGTCCTGATCTGAGGCCCCTGAAACTGTGAACCGACCCCGCAAGGGGAGGAGCAAAGGCATATGCAACATTTAGGCACGGCGGTTGAACCGAAGCGGGTGGAGACGGTCATGGAGTCGCTGGCAGTGGTGCACGGACGGGGCGAAAGCCTGGCG
>JASIJX010000159.1 GCA_030049955.1 Acidobacteriaceae bacterium | reverse complement strand
ATGAAGATGCTGCGGAACATTTCGACAGGGACCGCAATGCTGGCGCTGGCCCTGATTGGCGCCCTGACTGCTGTCCTGACCGCTGTATCGACGGGCGCTGCGGCACAACAGCAGCAAGTCTCCTCCACGCCCCAGGCCGGCTTCACGCTCAAAATGAGCGGCGAACTCGTGCTCACCAACGTTGTCGCCCGCGACGCCAAAACCGGCGAGCTTGTGCGCGGCCTCAAGCAGAGCGACTTCCGCATCTTCGAGAACGGCAAAGAGCAGCGCATCGACACCTTCGACTTTGAAAGCGTCGACATGGCCACGCCGCTCAACGAGGCTACGGTCAGCGGACTCGCCGCCGGCCCGGTAAACAATGGCAGCAAAGCCGTCGTCGTCGCCAGGCCCGAGGAGCTGCGCAATCACCGCCTCATCGTCATGTTCTTCGACCTCACCTCCATGCAGCCCGAGGATCTGGAGCGCTGCGTCGAAGCTGCGCAGGACTTCCTTCGCACCAGAATGCAGCCCGCCGACCTGGTGGCGTTGGTTTCGCTCGGCGACACGCTGACTGTCGACCAGGACTTTACCCAGGACAAGGATGCCCTGATCCGCGAAGTCGGCGCCTACAACGGTACCGAAGGCCAGGGATTCGAGCAGGGCGCCAACGCCAACTCCAACCAGGTGGAAGACACCACCGGCTACACGCCCGACGAGAGCGAATACAACGACATCAACACCGACCGCGAACTATTCGCCCTGCGCGCCATCTCCAAATCGCTCGAGCGGATCTCGGTGAAGAAGTCGCTGCTGTATTTCTCCGGCGGCATCTCGCGCGACGGCATTGAGAACGAGGCCTCGCTGCGCCAGGCCATCAACGCCGCCGTCCGCGCCGACCTCGCCATCTACAGCGTAGACACGCGCGGCCTGCAGGCGGTGCTGCCCTTGGGTGACGCCTCCACCGGCAGCCTGCGCGGCCAGGGCGCGTACAACGGCGGCGCGACCGTCAACAACATGAACCAGAACTTCGCCACGCAGGAAGTGATGGCGACGCTCTCCACCGACACCGGCGGCAAAGCCTTCTTCGACTCCAACGATTTCGCGCCCGCCTTCGCGCAAGTGCAGAAAGATACCTCGGCCTACTACGCCATCGGTTTTCATTCCTCGAACCCTGCGCGCGACGGCAAGTACCGCAAGCTGACGGTGAAGATCGACCGTCCGGGCATCAAGCTCGAATACCGCCCCGGCTATTACGCGCCCGCAGATTTTCAGCACTCCGGCAAGCAGGACCGCGAGCAGGAGCTACAGGATGAGCTGGCCAGCGATCTTCCCGCCACCGACATCGCCGTCTATCTCGATGCCATGTACTTCCGCCTGAACGAAAACCGCTACTACGTGCCGGTGTCGCTGCTCGTGCCCGGCTCGCAAATTCCCTTCGTCAAAGGCGGCGACAAGGACAAGGCCACGCTCGACATCATCGGCGCCGTCATCGACGAGGTGAAGCGCCCCATCGGCCGCGTGCGCCAAACGGTAAAACTCAATCTCGATCAGTCTATGCAGGCGCGGCAAAAGAACATCCAATACACAACCAGCTTCGATCTGCCGCCAGGCAAATACTCCCTCAAATTCGTAGTGCGCGAAAACCAGACCGGCCGCATGGGCTCGTTCATGGCCGATATCACCCTGCCCGATTTGAAAAAAGCGCCGCTAAAAATGAGTTCAATCGTGCTCGCCTCCGTGCGCCAGCCGAGCAAGACGCGCGGCAACGATGTTGACCCTCTGGTAAGAAACGGCCAGGAGTACGTGCCCAACATCGCGCACGTCTTTCGCCAGGATCAACACATGTATCTGCTCTATGAAATCTACGACCCGGCGCACGAAAAGGAGAGCGAGACCGGAGTCAAAGAGCCCAAAGGCGCAATCAACCTGTTCAGCAGCCTGGAACTGATTCAAGGATCCACGAAGGTCTACGAAACGCCGCTGGTGCGCGCCCGCCAGGTGAACGTAGAGGATCGCGACGCCGTCGCCATGGAACTCGATGTTCCGCTGAACGGCCTCAAGCCCGGCCAGTACATCTGCCAGTTGAATGTGATTGATGACGCCGGCGGCAGCTTCGCCTTCCCGCGCTTCGCCGTACTGGTGCGCCCGCCCAACTCGCTGGCCACCACGCAAACACCTGCCCCGCCAGCAGGCGCCGGCGGCGGACTCTAACCAATGTGATCCAGCTGGAAGGGTCTTAACAGGCTACGAAAAACTCCGATTAGGGCGGATATGAAATAACTCCGATAATGGCGCTTTGTGTCAGGGCACGACTTTAGTCGTGCCGAAAAGGCCCAACAAAACGAGGTGGGCTTTAGCCCCCGAGGGATGAATCTCCATCGCTCGGCGCGTTTCCATACGGGCAATGCCTGCACCCCGACCCGCAGCAATATCCGCGCTTCAAATGGTACGCCGCAGTAAACACCATGTACGGCCCCTCGAAATAGTAGTCCTCAGGTTCAAGCGCGCATGGCTGCGGCGGAGCCTCGGGTTCGCGGTCCATGCAGCTATTTTCGCCGATTCCACAAAACTTTCCGTGCCCCATCCTTTCGCCCGCCTTTGAGCGAAAGGGTGGGAAGCCACCGATACAATCAACTCATGGCACTCTCTGCACAAGACCGCGCCCGCAAGATCAAAATCATCCTCTTCGACGTGGACGGAGTTTTTACCGACGGCACCATCTGGCTCGTCCCCGGAGCTACTGGCGGCAAGCTCTCTGCCGAGCTCGAAACCGCGCGCAGCGGCAACGACATCGGCTTCGGCGTGCAGTCAAAAACAATGGTTGAAGCCAAAGGCTACAGCGCCCACGACGGCATGGGTATTTCGCTCGCGCGCATGGGCGGCCTCAAATGCGGCGTCATCACCAAGCGCATCTCTGAGACGGTAGCCACGCGCGCCCGCGACCTCAAGCTCGAATTCGTCTACCAGGGCCAGGCCTTCAAGATGAAGCCGATCCGCGAGATCATGGAAAAAGAAGGCGTCGCGCTCGAAGAAATTTGTTACGTGGGCGACGACATTATTGACCTCCCGGTGTTGCG
>JASIJX010000158.1 GCA_030049955.1 Acidobacteriaceae bacterium | reverse complement strand
CTCCATTTGCCGGGTTCAAATTCGGATTGTCGTTCAATAGCGCGGCTGTGAATCCATTCACGCTGGGAGTTCCCGGAGCGGCAGTGAAACTGGGCTCGCCCGCAGGGTTGAGAGCGTTGGGATAAGTGCCCCAGTAGTGGTCGAAGGAGATGTTCTCGCCAAAGATCACGACAACGTGCTTGATCGGAGTTGCGGTTTGGTTAAAGCCGGGCTGCGCGGGAGCCACAGATGGAGCAGCCATCTGGCCGGCCACAAGCAGGGCAGAAAGCGAAACAGCGAAGTGCTTTTGCATGGGTGCACACCTCCATGCCGGGGGAGCATCTCTGCAAACTGCAGAATCCCGCGGTATAAGAGGACAGCAAGAGCTGACCCCGCAGATTCTGGCAGCTAATGAGATTGAAAAAACCCGGCTCCTACTGACTTACCGGATGAATGTGCACGCTTGTTTACACCTGTTTGAACATGGAAACAAAATCGGCCCGGCTCTATCCAGTCTTCCCGGTTTTGGACCGCAGGATGGCCGATAAGGACAATCGCATTTAGAATTTTTTCCTTGACATGCAAAATGACGGGGTTATAAGAAGAAAGGCTGCCGTTAACGTTCACGGCAGCCTTGGGGCTCGCTGAAAAAACGAGGTTTGGGCATGCGCTGGGGCAAAAAATCTGGTTTATCCATGTGGTTCGTTGTTCTTGCTGCGGTCGACGCGGCCTTTTGCCTGCCGCCTGTGCAAGCGCAGACCGTTAACGTTGACGTATCCATGTCCAACCAGACCCTGGAAGGCTGGGGAACGTCACTGGCCTGGTTTGCCAATGGCGTGGGCGGATGGACGAACACCACCAATCAAACCGCTCTCATGAATGCGCTGTTCAGTCCGGCCTCGGGGTTGGGGCTCAACTACCTCCGCTACAACATTGGCGGCGGCGACAATCCCAACTGCGGCCAATCCGGGTACTACGTGTGCATCAGCCCCGCCCGCCAGTTGGACCCAGGATACGAACCGACCCCCGGAACCTACGATTGGACGCAGGATGCGAATCAGCGCTGGGTCGCGCAGACTGCGCAGTCTCTCGGCGCCAATCTCTTCGAGGCCATTTCCTACTCCCCGCCCTACTGGATGACCAACAGCGGCACCAGCCAGGGCGGAGTGAATGGAGCCGAGAACCTGGCGAGAGGTTATTACGGTTCCGGCTCAGGTACGTTCGCCGACTATCTCACCACAGTCGCACAGCATTTTTCCAGCAATTGGGGCATCACCTTTCATCACCTCGAGCCGCTGAACGAGCCCGGGCAGACCTGGTGGGTCGCCGGAGATGGCAAGCAGGAGGGCTGCGGTTTCAGCGTAGCCGATCAACAGACCATGATCCAGGATGTCGCCGCGTCCCTGGCCGCAAAGGGTATCACCGCGACCAATGTTTCGGCTATGGACGAAAACGCGGAAGGCGTCTTGAACGCGTCCACTGGAACCGCTGCGTACGAGTTTCACAACTACAACAGCACAACGCTGGGCGATTTCACGGCCCTTAATGCGCATGGATACAGCTCGGCCTACGGCAGCGTTGCCCTGGCAACCGACGCACAGCACGCCGGCAAGCGAGTGACGATGTCGGAGTGGGGGACAAGTAACGACACCTCGGGACAGAATCTCTCCACGCAGATTCTTCTCGACATTTATCTGACCCGCGCCGTGGCGTGGTCGATCTGGCAGCCCGATTGGCCGGCGCTCATGACGATCGACTACACAAACCAGAACTATTCACTCAACGAGGCATACTACGTCTACGAGAATTTCACCAAGTTCATCCGGCCCGGCTTCCAGTTCATCGCCATCTCCGACCCGCAGTCGCTGGCTGCTTTCGATGCGAAGACGCAGACGCTGGTGATCGTGACGCTGAACTGGACGGGCAGCAGCCGCAACGTCACCTACCAGCTTTCCAATTTCACTTCGCTCGGATCGTCTGCCGCGGTCTATCAGACTTCTTCAACCGAGGAGCTTGCGTCGCTTGGAAACGTGACGGTTGCGAACGGATCGTTCAGTTATGCGGCTCCCAGCGATTCTGTGACGACTTATGTTATTCAGAACACGTCATACACGCCGACGGCGACCACGGTAAACGACAACACCACGGGTACGGGCCTGAATCAGTTCAATTATTCCGGCAGTTGGAGTTATTACGCGAACCAGTCCGGAGCCTATGACAACGACAACCACTGGAGCAGCACTACCAATAACTACTACACCTTCGAGTTCAGCGGACAGCAGGCGCGCGTTTATGCCTCGATGGCGCCGAATGGCGGCATTGCTGCTTTCTCGGTCGATAACGGAGCCGAGACTTACTTCGACACATATGCGGCGACTCGCGACGACGACGTCTTTCTGTTCGCGACACCGACGCTCGGCAACGGCACGCACACGCTGAAGGTGCGCGTCACCGGGCTGAAGAATCCGGCTTCATCCGGATACAACGTGCCTGCCGACCGGATCGACATTGTGGGCGCCGGGTCCGAAGTCGGGCAGGACATCTACAAGATCGTGAACGTCAAGAATGGCCTTGATCTTGAAGTCAACTCCGCGAGCCTTGCGGACGGCGGCACGGTCGACA
>JASIJX010000157.1 GCA_030049955.1 Acidobacteriaceae bacterium | reverse complement strand
TTGGCGCAAAGAGGCGGGCCTCAGTCCTGACCCGAGATGGAAGCCGCCTTTTGCTGCCTGCGCCCTTTCAGGGTAGCAATTCGATGGGAAAAGATTGGCAAGATTCGGAAAAATCGTAAGTGCTTATATAACAGGCAGATAATCGCGGCATGATCTGGTCATGAGGGTTGACAGATTTTGGGGTGAACCTCAAATTTGGGACCTGGGGTTTACACAACGAGTCTTTACCTAACGAAGTTCAGCCAAGCCCATCCCACCGCCAGCGTCACCAGCGTGACCGGAATCCCTACGCGCGAATAATCCCAGAAACCGATGTGCACCTCATCGCGAGCACGCTCAACGACGATCAGGTTGGCCACCGAGCCTGTGATCGTCAGGTTGCCGGCCAGCGTGCTCGCCATGGCGAGAGCCAGCCAGCCAGTGCGCGGGTCATGGAACGACGGCACCAGCGATTTCAGCAGCATCACCGCAGGGACGTTGCTGACGATATTCGAGAGCAATGCGGTGACGGCCGTGAAGATGCCGAGATTCTGCAGATTCATCCGCTCGGCGGCCAGGAACATATCTTGGGTTAGGCCAGCGCGCTCTGCTCCGCCGACAATCAGGAACAGGCCCACGAAAAAGACCAGCAACCCCCAGTCGATCTCGTCGTAGACCTGGCGCGGCTCGCGCGTGCGCGTGATCAGCATAAGTGCTGCACCAATCGCCGCCGCCATCGCCGGAGGAATGCCGCCGAGAAAGCCGGCAAGAACCAGTGCAATGACGATGGCAGGCTTGCGCAATTGGCGGAGGTGAATTGTGTGCCCCAGGTTTGGCACGTCATTGTTTTTGTGGCTAGCCTGGGATGTCTCCAAGGTCTCTTTTACTGCCGATCCGCAGAGCCAGCGAATCATTGCCCAGTCGAGCAGCAGGCCGATGATTGCGACAGGGCCGAGATGGCCGATGAAATAGAGATAGCTCAAGCCGGAAGACGACCCGATGAGCATGTTCTGCGGGTTGCCGGTGATGGTGGCCATGCTGCCGATGTTCGATGCCGTGGCGACGGCGAGCAGGTAAGGCAGTGGTTTGAGGCCTAGCCTGCGCGCAGCAGTAAGCGCGAAAGGAACCATTACCAGGCAAATGATGTCGTTTACGAAGAACGCCGAGAGCACACCGGTAATGAAGATGACTGCAGGCAGAAGGTTGTGCGGGCTCAGACGCGCAACAACGTGGTCGGTGATCCAGTCGAAGAAACCCGCCAGCCTCAGGCAGCCGACGATCAGCATCATCGAGAAGAGCAGCACAAGCGTGCCGAAGTCGATCGCGTGCAGGGCCTGCTCTGCGCTCATGACTCCCAGGGCAACCATGAGCACCGCGCCAATAATCGCCATTCCGGGACGGTCGATTTTCAGTCCCGGAAATTTGCCCAGCGCGAAGACGAGATAACTGACGGCAAAGATAAGCGAGCCCGCGACGATTTGCCAGTGGGCCATTGGGTTCGAAGGAACAGGAATCGGCGCGGCGGCAAACAGGGCCAGGGTCATGCTGAACCAGTGTAGCGGTCAAGGCCGCAACGGCTGCCGGAAATCAGATCAGATTTCAGTCTCTTTGTTGCGTACCCCGCGCCAATAAAGAATCAATCCCAGCAAAATAGAGGCCGCGGTTCCGATGATCAATTTAAGCTCGAAGCCTAGTTTGTTCGACGAGTCGCCGGGCGGAATGAGCGAAACGAAAATCCCGATGAGCACGACGACAAAACCGAGTCCGCCGCAAATCCACACTCCGGCCAAGCCGCCGGGGACCAGCACCGCATGCGGATTTTCGCTGCGATCTTTACGGTAGGCGAGCTTGATGACCGCAGCAAACATGTACAGGAACGGAATGAAATAGAGGATAATCGCCGCGTCGATAAGAAACTGGTAAGCGCCGCGCGTGGTGTCGTTGATCTGGCTTAAAAGCAAAATCGCACCGGACACCACGGCCTGCACTAGGATGGAAACGTAGGGCGTCTTCCACTTCGGATGAATCTTGCCGAAGGCCGCAGGCAGGTACCGGTCGATGCCGACCATGAAGGGTACGCGCGCAATTCCAGCGACAGTTGAACCCACGCCGCCGGCGTTGCCGAACGTGACAAGCACGGCAGCAATCACGCCCACAATGCCGATGCGCAATGCTGCCGAGCCGATGGCGATGGCGTGGAAAACGCCGCTCTGCGGGTCGATGTCCCCGGCCGGCGCCAAAGCCAGCACAGCGAAGGTGCCGGCGATATACATGAGAGCGATGAGCGCACCTGCGCCAAACACCGCGCGGGGCAGCGTGCGCTGCGGGTCGCGGACTTCCTCGCTCATAGCGGAGACCAACTCCAGGCCCGTAAATGCGAAGGCGATCTGCGACCAGAAGTTCACGGTGTCCCAGTTCCATGCAGGCAGCATGTTGTGCAGCGTAAAGCGCGTCACCGATCCGTGCTTCGCAGCCACAACCGCGGCTACGCCCGCAAGGATGAGCAGCGGCAGATACGTGCCCACGCCGCCGGCGTTCTGCAGCCATTTGCCGATATTCAGGCCAACGATGTTGAGCACCACCGCGACAACCAGCAGCCCGAGCGAGACCCAGATCTGAAACGCACGGTCCTGCGCCAGCGCGCTGCCGCGCGCGCCCTCGATATAAGCCGACATGGATGCGCTGGCCAAAAGCAGCCCCGGGAAATAGAAGACCGTGTAGATCCAGTAGGTCCAGCCTGCGATGAAACCGTGAAACGGGCCGAACGCATCGCGCGCCCAGGCGTACAGGCCGCCTTCTTCAGGAAAACGCGATGAAAGCTCGTTGATGACGAAGGCCCCGGGAACGAAAAAGAAGACGGCGGCCACAACCCACAGGCTGATCGAGGATGTCCCGTTGTGGCCGGCAGCGGCGATCCAGCGCGGGCCCAGCACCGTGGCGATGTTGAACAACAGCACATCCCAGAAGCCCATGGTCTTGCGCAGTTCGGAGGTAGCGCCTGAAGCGCCTGTGGAAGCCATGGTCATGGGAGTAGCGGGCCAGTTAGCGGGACGATGACCGGCTCGATCATCGGGTCGATTATCGGGTCGATCACCGGGCGTCGTGCCCTGCAGGTCTGCATGCGGCTTATCATAGCCCAGTACCTGCAGTGCGCATTCTGGCCGCAAAAACAAATCGGCGCGGAGGTGCGCGCTCGTGAATCTTTCCGCTTTTTGTCCGCTTTTTGCGTCTAACGAGGCGAGGAAGAATTTGCTCGAACGGAGAACGAACGATACCGTGCGTCGAATGGGTTTTCTGCTTGTCCTCTTCTGTCTTTTAGGTGCGGACGCGGCTCGGGCGCAGTCCGCAAGCTTTACGGTAGCGGACCACGGTCACTCCGTGGGCACAGCCAGCTTTACGTTTACTTCCGCGTCGCAGGGGTACAATTCAGCGTCCGTGGTGCACGTGGCCATGCAGGGGCTGGACTATGCGCTCTCGAAGACAGAGCGGCTGAGCGCGGCAAACCATCTCAGGCACGTTGAATTGAGCGCCACGGTAAACGGCTCGGCGGTCACGGTGGCGACGAAATCCGCCAACGGGCAGCTGCTTTTGAACATTTCAGCAAACGGTCGCAGCGCCACGTCAAATCTGCCACTGCACGCGGGCGCAGTGTTTCTGCCGGATTTCGACCCCGGCGCGCTCCAGACGCTGCTTGCGCTTGCCGTGGAGCAGAACAGCCGCAACCTGTGGGCGATCATTCCCAAGGGAAAAGCCTCGGTCGTCCCAGTGCAGCTTGCTACCTACGCCGATATGCACGGCACGCTGAATGGCAGGCCGATTACGGTGCATCAC
>JASIJX010000156.1 GCA_030049955.1 Acidobacteriaceae bacterium | reverse complement strand
ATGTGTGCGCGTTCATGCGCCAGCACAATGCGCAGCTTCTCTTCATCCCACGCGGCGTAATCCGCTGGCAGCACCACGCCCGAGCCGAGCGTGACCGGCGAAGAGACAGCAGCGCTCGCACGCAGGCGCAGGTTCTCTGCCCCGGTAATCCTGGGCAGCGAAACCGGCTGCGCCCTATGCCACAACCGCAAGGCAATAGCCAGGCCGAAGAGCAGGCGCAGCAACAGCACGCCGGCCACGCAAAGATAGAGCAGCCCCGCCAGCCGCGCGGGGGAAATCGAAGCGATTGCCTTCGCGCATCGCGTTAGAAACGCTGCTCCGGCCATCCCGATGCGCGTCCCCATGTCCATGTCCGGTCCGGCGGCGGAAGCAGTCTGCGGCGCCACATCCGGGGCCGCGCCCGGCACTACATCCGGAACCGCCGCTGGAACCACCGCATTCACCGCTGCCTCCGCGGCCATCGCAACCGAAGCCGGCCTCCTCTGCTGCAATCCCAATGGCGCAACAGGCGCGTACGCATCTGCCGGCAGCGGCGCCGAATCCTGCTGCTGCACCGCAGGCGCTATTCCGAACCGCGGCAGAGGCACGACAGCCGCTGGAAGCCCCGGCATGCGCGCGGCCAGCGGCAGCAACGCCGGCATCGCCAGCGCCGCAGCCAGCACCATCGTCCACGCCAGCTTTGCGGCCACCACGTTGCGCACACGCAAGACGTGCAGCCCCGCCCACACGGCCCCAGCCAGCGCCAGCGCGCGCAAGGCCGACTCCACCAGCACCGCAGTCAGGCTTGTGGTGAGTACGGAGATCATGATTGAACCTCCCGGCGTTTCCGCCCGTTGGCATTCACAATGTCATCTACGAATCGTGGCCGGCTTCGTTCCCGCGTCCGCTCTTTTTCTGTGCTTCAGCAATGCGCGCAGCCAACCGCTGCAGCTCGTCCCGGTCCAGCACCTGGGAGTCGACCATACCCACCAGCAGCGCCTCCACCGAACCCTCGCAGAACCAGTCCACGATGCGTTTTACGGCGCGGCCGGCCACGCGCTGCCGCGTCTCGGCCGGCTCATAAATAAAGGTGCGGTTTTCGACGGCGTGGCCCAGGTAGCCCTTTTCCTCAAGCCGCCGCAGCACAGTGCGCACGGTCGAGTCTTTCAGCGGCTTTTCCAGCTCCTCGCGCACTCGCTCCGCGGTAGCCGCGCCAAGCCGCCACACGATCGACAAGATCTCCCGCTCCAGCTCGCCCAGTTCTGCCGGGTCGTGACTCAGCTCGTGGCCCACCTCAGGATTGCGCTCAGGGTTTTGTTCGGGCTTTCCCCTGGAGTTGCGTTCGGTATCCCGGTTTGCGTTCCGGCCTCTGTTACTGTCCATAATGTTACACACTGTAACACAATTCCAGTTCAGTGCGTCAAGAATTTTTTGCTCACCGGGAAAACTGCCGCATGTCTTCTTTGTTCCTCTGTTCCCTGCTTTTCTCCCGTTTGACCGTGCTTCCACGTCTAACTAGACTTACGAGAGGACTTTCCTTTCATGGCGCTTCGCGGATTTCCACGATTTTCTCCTCTCTGGGCAGCGGTCCTGTGCCTTGTCGCTGCACCCACATTTGGGCTCGCCCAATCGTCCTCGAGCCGCGGACGCCAAAACCTGCCGCAAAACTCATCAAGCTCATCGAGCTCGTCCAGCCAGGGCCCGGGCATGTACGTGCAGGAAAAGACGCCTTCGCTCATTGACCCTGCCGGCCCCACGGTTTCGCTTATCAGCGCCGAGCCGGTCTTCGACATGGCAGCGGCGCTCAACGCCTGCGGCTACAACGAGGGGCTGGAACAGAGCTCGGCCATCCGCAAGCACGTGCGCGACGAAATCGACCAGGCGCTGGCCAAGAGCGAAGACGCGCGCTCAAAGCGTGACGCGCTCTGCCTCTACATCGCGCAACACAATATGACCGGCAGCGCCAAAGACGTAGGGCAGTACATCTCGCTGGCGCTTTACCTTACGCCGCCGCCTGAACTCGAAGCCACGGCCGACCTGACCGAAATGCCGCCCGACGCCACGCAGGTCTACGAAGTGCTGCCCATCCTGCGCGCCTTCGCCGCCGCCGTCGATCTGCACGGCATCTGGCTCACCACGCATCGCTACTACGACGAAGAAATCGACAAGCTGCACGATCCGCTGTCGAAGATGATTGTCAACACCGACCTCTATCTCAAGATGCCTGCCAACACGTACGACGGACGCCGGTTTGTCGTGGTGATTGAGCCCATGCTCTCACCCGCGATGGTGAATGCGCGCGTTTACGGTACCGATTATGTGGTCGTCGTTTCGCCCGTGGACGGGAAAATCCCCATGACCGACGTGCGCCACACCTATCTGCACTACATGATCGATCCGCTGCTCTATGCGCGCAGCAACGCCATCGACCGCGAGAACCCGATCCTGAAGGTGATACGCGACGCGCCTCTCGATTACCGCTATCGCTCCGATGTCGTGCCGCTAACCATCGAGTGCCTCATCAAGGCAATCGAAGCGCGCACCATGGACACCGGCATTGCGCCGTACAAGATTCCAGCGGGCGTGGACCGCTCCGACCTGCCCAAGTATGAGTACGAGCAGGAAGCGGTGGAGAAAAAGATGGAAGCCGTGCGCCAGGCTACTGTGGCCCACGACATGCGGCAGGGTTACGTGCTCACGCAGTACTTTTACGAGCAGTTGATCCAATTCGAAAAGGATCCGGCCAGCCTCACCGACACCATCGGCGAAATGGTCTACAGCATGGACGTGGATCAGCAGGTGCACCGCGCGCGCCAGACCCAGTTCGACGCGCAGGCTGACCAGGACGTGCTGCAGCGCAGCCAGCCGCGCAAGCTGACCGGCCTGGATATGGCCGAGGCCAGGCTGTCAAACGGCGACGTAGCCGGTGCTACGAAGATGGCTGAGCAGGTACTCGCGCAGCCACAGGACACCGCAGAGGGCACAGCCGACGCCGCTCGCGCACACTTCATCCTGGCGCGTGCCGATCTGCTCAACGTTCACGCCGGCGAGTCGGAAGACGACGCCGAAAGAACCGTCGGCGAGGCAGTCGACCAGTTTCAAAAGACGCTCGCGACCAGCAAGGACCAGCGCCTGCTCGCCTGGTCGCATATCTACCTGGGCCGCGTGCTCGACCTCGAATGCAAACGCGACGAGGCGGTCGCGGAATACAAGGAAGCGCTCACGGTGCGCGACGGTCAGCAGGATACGCGGCTGGCCGCCGAGCGCGGCGTAAAGGCAGCGTATTCCGTGCCCGGCCAGGAAAAGTGCGACGATGATTCGGCCGACGACGAGCCTGCGGGCGCCGGGTCGCCGTCAAACTCCGGTTCGCCCTCGGGCACTGCAGCTCCGCCGGCAACCGGAACTTCAACGTCGAATTCCGGATCCCAGCAGCCGCAATAACTGCCGCGGATTTCGGATCGGTCAAATATCGACCATGGGCAAACAGTTAGCCGTTGGCGAACTCGAGACTGCTCTGGGGCATACGTTCAACCGCCCGGAAGTGCTGGTCCGCGCCCTCACGCATCGCTCACTTGCAAGCCAGCTTGCGCAGGAGAGCGGAAGTGAAAACGCCGCCGTGGTGCTCCACAACGAGCGGTTGGAGTTTCTCGGCGACGCCGTGCTGAATCTCGTCGTCGCCGAGGCGCTTTTCGCGCTGCATCCGGAGTGGCAGGAGGGCGAGCTGACGCGCGTGCGGGCGCAGCTTGTAAGCCGCCAGCACATGGCTCTCGTGGCAGGTCATATCGGGCTGGGCGATCATCTTCGCCTGAGCAAAGGCGAGGAGCGCAGCGGACTGCGCCGCAAGACCACCGTGCTCTCTGATTCCATGGAAGCCGTCATGGGCGCGCTGTTCCTCGACGGCGGTCTGGAACCGGTGCGGGCCTTCGCGCGTACACATGTGATAGGCGACGCCGTTGCCGAACTGGCCGAACAACTTCGCTCCGGCGCGGCGCTGGGAAATTACAAGTCGGCCTTGCAGGAGCGGATGCAGGCAGCGCGCGCGGGTACGCCCGAGTATAGCGTCAAGAGCGAGAGCGGACCGCCGCACCGAAGGAAGTTCGTTGTTGAAGTGCGGCTGAAGACAACGAGTGGAACTATAGGCGAGCCGCTGGCCCGCGGGGCGGGAAGCACTAAAAAGCGTGCAGAACAGGATGCCGCCCGGCGTGCGCTCGACCGGTTAGTGAAATCAGACCTGCTGCCGAAAGCTGAAGCCAACCTTCCCGCCGCGGGTGCTCTCGAACAGAAGCAGGGGGAGCCTGTAACTTCATGAGCAAGATTCTGGCCCGGATTCCCGTCGAAGACCGGAACCACATGGACCAGAACACTGTTCCAATAGAGACCACGGCTTCAGAAAACTCGCCAACTCCAGATCAGCAAACACCCAACATGAGCGCCTGGTATCGATTCCGGCTGCAACTGCCCACGCTACCTGAGGCGCTGGCATCGCTGCTGCGCACTGTGGTGATCGCGCTCTTCGTTCTCACTTTCCTGCTGCAGCCGTTCCTCATTCCCTCTGAGAGCATGGAACACACCTTGCTGGTGGGTGATTTTCTGCTTTTCAACAAGCAGGATCTGGCGCCTGCCGGCTCACTCAGCCGCTGGTTCATGCCCTACCGCGACGTACGGCGCGGCGACATTGTGGTCTTTCATCACGCCGATCCGCCGCTGCTGGTCAAGCGCGTTGTGGGCATTCCCGGCGACCGGCTGCGCATCGAGGACGGCCGCGTGCTGGTGAATGACGTGCCGCTCAACGAGCCCTATGCCGCCTATGAGCCGGCGCCGCCGGATTCGTTTCGCGATAACTTTCCCGCCAGAACCTACACTGACCCGGACGTCGATCCCGGCTGGTGGCGCCTGATGCAGAGCCTCACGCACAATGGCGAGCTGGTCGTGCCGCCCGGCGAGTACTTCGTGCTGGGCGACAATCGCAATCACAGCATGGATTCGCGCTTCTGGGGATTTGTGCCGCGGCAGGCCATCATCGCACGGCCTTTGATCATCTATTTTTCGTTGCGCCGCCCGTCGAGTACCGATATACAACAGGGGACAGATGTCCAAGAGGCCGCAGATGATAGACTTGGACACGACAGCCAACTTTCGGCGCGGCTGGCGGCATTCGCCCGGTGGAAGCGTATCTTTCACGTGGTGCACTGATACCGGCGCGGCCGGAAACTTCCGCTGAGAGCGAAAAGGATGACAAAGACGACAAGATTGGCCTCGGAAAAGCCTGCTGAGGCCCAGCTCGAACCGCCCCGGACTGCCGATAGAGTTGAGGAAACACCCTTCGAAGCAATCGCCAGCATATGCTCCGTACTGGTGATCGGTCTCTATATTCTCACCTTCCTAGCGCAAAACTTCGTCATCCCTTCAGGCTCCATGGAAAACACGCTGCTCATCGGCGACCACCTCGTCGTAGACCGAATCAATCTGGCCCCGCCGGAGCACTGGTTCCCGCTGATGAAATACCGCCAGCCGCACCGCGGCGATGTAACGGTCTTCATCAAACCCGTTGCCGAGCCTGATCTCGATTCCGACGGCAAGCCGCAGTACCTGTACCTGGTCAAGCGGCTCATCGGTGTGCCCGGCGACCACATCCAACTACGCAACGGCATCGTCATCATCAACGGAGTCGCGCAATCGGAGCCGTACGCCCAGCCCACCACTCCCGACAATTTCAGCAACTTCCTCGACAACTTTCCCTCCGAGCCGCCGCCGGCGATTCCGCAGGTGCCCGACACCTGGCTCGATATCCAATTTCCAAACGACGTCGTCAATGGCGAGCTGGTGGTGCCCAAGGGCATGTACTTCATGATGGGCGACAATCGCCACAACAGCCTCGACTCACGCTACTGGGGATTTGTGCCGCGCGCCAACATCGTAGGCCGGCCGCTGTTTAACTACTGGTCCTTCGAGACGCCCGAATCCCAGTACGACCAGACCGGCATCGGCAACCAGATCGCCTGGATGGGCCACATCGTGCTGCATTTCTTCACCGGCACGCGCTGGTCGCGCACCTTCCACCGCATTCGCTGAGTATGCGCTCCTGCTGTCGCCGGCGCCGACTCTTCACGGCGCGCAGTGAGGCATTAGCATGGAAGGAGTGGATTCCTCCTTCGTCATGAAAGATGCCGCGCAGCCCACGCGACGCAAACTTAAAAAGCTTCCCCTGTTTCTTGCCGTAATCGGCGCGCTGCTGGTCCTGCTGGTTGTTCCTCCGCTCATCAGCATCGGGCATTATAAGAACCGCATTACCGGACTGATCTCCGCATCGCTCGGCCGGCCGGCCAGGCTTTCATCGGTAGAGTTGCGACTGCTTCCCTGGCCAGGCTTTGTGATGACCGACCTGAGCGTGGCCGAAGATCCTGCCTACGGCGCAGAGCCGGTTCTGCACGCAGACACGGTGCGCGCCGATATCCGCCTGCGTTCGCTGTGGCGCGGCAGGCTCGAAATCAGCAGCATCAGCGTGGACGACGCGACACTGAACCTGGTGCACGCCGCGCCCGGCAAGTGGAACCTCGATCCGCTCTTCCGCACCGCCGCGGCCAAAGCCGGCGCGCAGCAGGACAGAACGCCGCTGCCGTATCTGGAAGCCACAAACTCCCGCATCAACATCAAAGATGGCGCAGAAAAATTGCCCTTCTCGCTGGTCGACACTGATCTCACCTTCTGGCAGGAGAATCCCGGCGAGTGGCGCATTCGACTGCGCGGCCAACCCGCGCGGACGGACGTAGTTCTCGACATGGGCGACACCGGCATCGTGCGACTGGAAGCGAGCGTACGCAGCGCGCCCGCGCTGCACCTGGTGCCCGTGCATGCCGATCTCGATTGGAACGAGGCGCAGCTCGGACAGCTATCGCGTCTCGTGCTCGGCTCCGATCCTGGCTGGCGCGGCGACCTCACCGGCGAAGCGCATCTCGACGGCACGCCCGAGGCGGCGCACATCACCGCGCGCCTGCGCGCTACCGGCGTGCATCGCGCTGAGTTCGCACCCCCGTCGCCGCTCGACTTCGACGCCAATTGCAGCTTCGTCTATCACTATTCGCGGCGCGCCCTCGACAACCTTGCGTGCAACTCGCCCCTGGGCGACGGGCGGCTGCAACTGACCGGGGCCATTCAGGGCGGCGTCGCAGCGCCAAGCCTCACGCTTGAGCTGGACCGAGTGCCTGCCGCAGCAGGCCTCGACTTGCTTCG
>JASIJX010000155.1 GCA_030049955.1 Acidobacteriaceae bacterium | reverse complement strand
CCTTCCAGAGAGACGACGCCGGAAACGGAAGAGGCTGACTGTGGTCCAGAAGCGAATTGCACACCTTTCCCGGCGCGAGGCAAGAGGCTTTTTCCTGAATCTTCAGGACAGCGGTTTTGCTTCACGACATAGGGATTGCTTAACACGAAATATCTCCCCAAGATTGAGTTTCGAAGCATTATTCCGACATTGCGGGGGATGACTGCGCGGCCCGCGCTGGGCTTCGGGCTTCCGCTACGCTTCAACCCGAAGCCCAGCGCACCTCCATCCCTCTACTGTCCAGCAACTTGCCACAAGTGGGCCAAAGTTAACTGCCGCGGCTGGGCCAAGAAAACTTGCCAAACGCAACGGGAGGCAACTCTGGGGGCAGAATTTTGCCGCATAAGTCACAAGTGATTGAAAACACGAAGAATGAGACGCGAATGTGGTAGCGTCCCTGGCCACATTCAAATCAATAACTTAGCGGGGCATCCTGCCGTTACGGCAATGACAGATGAGAGCCCTCATCCGCTGAGTAGTCGGTTTAAATGTGACGCTCTGGTTCAGAGCTGCATTCGGCATTCGAAGCTCGTTCTCAGACAAATAACAATCGCATGCATCGAACTGGCATACCCGTCGGCCGGATTCTCTCCCCTGGCTCGTTCTTCTTCGATCGGATGCCATTCGAGAACGAAAATGCAGAAGCCCTTTTGCCAGTATCATCCCTCCCGTGGATCGCGAGATATCTCCGCATTGCGAGGACGGAAAAAGAGCTTGGTGAGTTTGCCCTCAGGAAGAAGCCTGTTTAGCTCGCCGACTGCGACCAGAGGAATGAGAACCACGAAGAGTATTACGGTCAGAGTCAGAATCCCCTTCAACGTACCTCCGCCAAGATCGGCAATACTCTCCGAGAAAGACTTTCCGCGAAAGTAGCCGACCGCGGCATCCTCAAGAATCTTGAAACATCCGAGCACGACGGCAAATAGCGCGGACTTCAAGAGAGTGGGATAGATGAGGGGCGAATCGTTCGCACTCTCCCCCAAGTGAAATGCGCGCGCAATCAGCATGAACTTTGCGAGCACCAGTGCGTTGACAAGTGCGAAACCGTGCGCGGCGAAATCGATCTCATGGTGGCCTACGCTGGCCAGAACCACTGACTTGTATAGAACAAACATCCCGAAGACCACCCAGAGATAAAGCGAAATCAGAAGAAATTCCTTGAGCTCGTGAACGGCTTTCTGCTTCAGCTTTTGACCTTTTTCATCCATAATTGCTTTGCCTCATCTGCAATATAGGCTGCCCGTCAAGGCATAGCCGATAATGTGCCGGAAGAAAACCGTCACAAATGACAGGTGCTTCGACGCTCGAGGTTAAAACAGATCTCGTCCGCGACCAGCGAGGCCGGCGCCGGCGATTCAATTCGTTCCTGGCCAGCTTTCCTATACCAAAAAGCAGCAAATTGTCCCAACTCCTCATTCGGGAGCCGCTATGCTTTCTTCGTCATCCAAATTTCCAGCGGAGGAGGCAGGACCATGGCGGACGAAAAGCAGGCGCATCGGTTCCGGGTGGAGAAGGACTCGATGGGCGAGATCGAGGTGCCGGCGGACCACCTGTGGGGTGCGCAGACCGAGCGCTCGCTCGCGCATTTTGCCATTGGCGTGGAACGATTTCGTTGGGGCCGTCCCGTGATTCGCGCGCTCGGTATCCTGAAAAAATGCGCAGCCCTCGCCAATCACGAGTTGGGCCAGCTCGCGCCAGAGAAAGCCGATTTGATTGTGCGCGCGGCACAGGAAGTGATCGACGGCAAACTGGATGCCGAGTTTCCGCTGGTCGTCTTTCAGACCGGCTCCGGCACGCAGACCAACATGAATGCGAACGAGGTGATTGCCAATCGTGCCATTCAGCTTGCCGGCGGAAGTCTGGAAAAGCAGGGCCCAAAGAGGCCGATTCACCCCAACGACGACGTAAACCGCAGCCAATCCTCGAACGACGCTTTCCCCACGGTGATGCACATCGCCGCGGTTGAAGCCATTGAAGGCCTGCTCATTCCGGCGGTTATCGAGCTTCGCGATGCGCTGGACGCCAAGTCCCGGAAATATGGCGACATTGTGATGATCGGCCGCACGCACTTGCAGGACGCGACCCCGCTCACCATTGGGCAGATGATCTCGGGCTGGGTCGCGCAGCTAGACGACGCGCTCAAGGGCATCCGGCAATCGCTCGCGTTTCTTTATCCGCTGGCGATTGGCGGAACGGCCGTTGGCACGGGGTTGAACGCGCATCCCAGGTTTGGCGAGGTAACGGCGCGGCGCATTGCAGAAGAAACCGGGAGGCCGTTTACGTCGGCAGCCAACAAGTTCGCGGTGCTTTCGGCTCACGATAGCATGGTCACGGCGAGCGGTGCATTGCGTACGCTCGCCGGCGCTCTGATGAAGATTGCTAACGATGTGCGGTGGTACGCCTCCGGACCGCGCGCGGGCATTGGCGAATTGCATATTCCCGAAAACGAGCCGGGATCCTCGATCATGCCAGGCAAGGTGAATCCCACGCAGTGCGAGGCGCTGACGATGGTTGCTGTGCAGGTTTTCGGCAACGATCACGCTGTCGCTTTCGCTGGCTCGCAGGGAAATTTTCAGCTCAACGTCTTCAAGCCGGTCATCCTGCACAACTTGCTCACCTCGGTGGAACTTCTCGCCGACGGCTGCCGGTCTTTCAATGAGCATTGCGCTAGGGGAATCGAGCCGGACGAGAAGCGCATTCGCGAACATCTCGAGCAGTCGCTGATGCTGGTTACGGCACTCAGTCCCCACATCGGCTATGAAAAGGCTGCAACCATCGCTCACGCTGCGTTGCGCGAAAACGCCAGCCTGCGGGAGGCCGCCTTGAAGCTGGGTTTTGTGAGCCCTGAACAATTTGACGCGTGGGTACGGCCAGTGGAGATGACGCAGCCACTATCAGAAAAGCCACTATCAGAAATGTGACCGCCGCGCTCAAGACTGATCACCGCGTGGGAGCTCTCTGCCGATACCGGGACTACACATATAAGTTTATAGTTGCCATGAAAAACCGGGGGCTATTCACCGTACAATCAAAGCATACCCACTGCCGCGCGGAGGGATGGGTGAGCGGTTGAAACCGGCGGTCTTGAAAACCGTTGTGCCCGAAAGGGTACCGGGGGTTCGAATCCCTCTCCCTCCGCCATACCTTTAGAATCTATAAGATAGGGTCAGTGGTTGCCATTTGGGTTGCCATTTGCGCCTTTCTCTGCGCCGATATCCAGGATAGTCCCACGAGCGAGGGTATTAGCTCTGTGGGGAAGTTCAGGTGGCCAATCGCGCGAAATTCAAACTAGAAATCCGCATCCGCAACAAGCATGGCAAGCGAGTCTATTGCGCACCGGTATATACGGCGAACGGGCGACTCAAGCCGATGTTCGCGATCTTGGACGGCAACGCCGAGCTGCATCGCGAGGGCATTTACTATCTTCGCTACACGAGCGAGGAAGGCAAGCGAGTCTATGAGCGGATAGGCACCGACAGCACAGAAGCGCTGAACACGTTGCGGCGTCGAGAACTTGCCAAGGCCAGCACAGAAGCCGGTCTTCAAGTCGTCGAACCTGTTGGACCGGTGCGCATCGATGATGCCATTGCGCGGTACCTGACGCGCGTCGCCATCAGCCGCAGCGAGCGAACCCAAAACGAGTTCAACCTGTTCCTTCCCCAGTTTCGCAGCCTCTGCCACAAGGTATACCTCCATGAGATCACCGCCGAGGACCTCCTGGTCTACGCCGCGTGGGTGCAGCAGGAGGGATTGGCTCCGCGCACTGTCGCCAATCGAGTCGCACGGATCTCATGCTTTCTGCGCCACTACGGAATCTCGGGCCTGCTTGAACCGCATGAAAAGCCAACCTACGTCGAACGCGATCCTCAGGCATACAACGAAGAACAGCTTCGGGCATTGTTCGACGCGTGCAACGCAGACGAGAAAGTCCTGTTTCGGTTCTTTCTGAGATCGGGCTGTCGCGAGCAGGAGGTATCGAACGTTTCCTATCGTGACATCAACTTCGTGAACAAGACCGTGACGATCCGGGAGAAGTCCCCTCTTGTCGTCCAGAAAGTAGTGCCGATCACGCAGAAGGCGCGGCGCGGTTTTCAGCCGAAGGATCGGGCTGAGCGCACAGTTCCCTTGCCGGACGACATTATTGCTGATCTCGCGCGGCGACGGAAGGCACACCCCGAGGACCGTCTGGTGTTTCCGAACAGGAACGGGGATCCCGATGGCCACTTCCTGCGCAAGCTCAAGCTGATCGCCTACCGTGCCAGGCTGAACTGCGGTGAGTGCGTCAACCGCAAGGGGCTGAGTTGCAAGGAACACGCCGTTTGCAGCGTCTGGCAGTTGCATAGTTTCCGACGCTCGTTCGCCACGGTCCACGCCGAGGCGGGCGTCCCCGTCCGGCGCATTCAGAAATGGCTCGGACATGAAAGCTTGGAGACTACCCTCCGGTACCTGGATGCTACCGAGCATCGTTCGTCGCAGACCCGTGAATGGGTGAACCGGTCGTTTGCCGGATTGTGAGATATCCATCGCGGACTTTCGGGAGACGGGGCCTCTGGTCGGTATTACCCCTTCATGGAAACAGTTTGCGAACGCTTGGATTCACTGAAGGGAATGTTAACGGCGGCTGAGGTTGCTGAGCTTCTCGGCTTTCACATTAAATACATCTACGAGATTGCTCGCGAGGGAATTATCCCCTCCTACCAGATTCGTGGTGGAGTGCGCTTTGATCCCGGCGAGCTTGCAGCGTGGCTCAGGTCCAGGAGGCGGGGACGTTAGGGAACTAGGTTTGCCTTCGCAGCGGTCTTGTCGTATCGCCGGAGTTTCATTCTAACTTTATGGCCGTGGCATTCAGTCGGTGAGGCTCCCCGTCGCACATGCTGGCCAGGAAGTTGTCATCAACTGCGGGATCAATGCGATCAGCCTGCGCCAGAGCCCAGGAAGTCCATCGGTCAAGTTCTTCAGTGGAGGATGCCACGCCCGCGCGATCTCGGATAGCAGCCACATAGCGCCGAATCACGGAGGCCTGCTCAAAAGCAGCCGCGTCTGCCAGCAGGCGATCGACTCGCGCCTGCTCCAGCTTCCTTATGCGTTCGGCTTCGGCTCGTGCGGCTTCGATCTTTCTTTTCCTATCTTCTTCCTCCAAGTCGGCTTTGCGTTCAACCCGCCATGCGTAATGACTCTCGGCCCCGCTCCTGTATCGCACTTCCGCAAGCAGAACAATCTCGATTGCGATTTCTGCAATCTGAGATTCAAGCTTCTTCCCCGCATCATCCCGCCAGGACTTCAAATAATTCGTCGATCCCCACGATTCCTGGATAGCGAGCCACAATCCGCCCTCCTCAGGTTTCGATCGCGGAGCTGAACGTCCCCGGACTTGGGCCGATGTCCCAGAGGCAATGTGAATGTGCTGTCCATAGAAGTTGAGAACGGCACTCTTCGCGTCTTTCTCAGGGCGGGCAGTGCCTTTGCAACGCCCGATTGCGACAAAGAGCGCATTCAGTAGCCTCAACCGACGCCGTTCCACCGGGGAATCGAACAATGGCTCGTACCAGGAATACGAGAATTCCTTATGCTTTTCTCGACGAGCCTCGTCCTCGCGTAGGAGCCTTTGAATGGCGGGATGCCAAATCCTCATTTCGCGTGGAACGGTTACCGGCCCAATCGCCTCTGCAATCCGGGCACGAACAGTTTCGAGTGGAGTATCGAAGATTGGCGGCGGTGGAAGGGGGCCGATTAACTCTTCCCGACTCGATTGCCCGTACCAATGATTCTGTCCCCCTGCTACGAGCACTTCATCATCCATAGCCGGCGGGCGTTCCGGAAGGGGCGGGATAGGATACTTCTGACCGGCGTCCCGTTTGGCCCAGTACCCGCGTTCTGGAGTAGGTATAGCTGCCTTCTGACAAGTCTTTTTCAACGCGACGTCGGAGATTTTGAACCGAGTCGCGAGCGTTTTGAGAGGCTCTGACCAGACTAG
>JASIJX010000154.1 GCA_030049955.1 Acidobacteriaceae bacterium | reverse complement strand
AGTGCATCTTCATCATGTCGCCCAGCGCGCCGATGCCGCGCGCAGCCAGCGTCTTGATCGGCCCGGCCGAAATCGCATTCACGCGAATATTCTTCGGTCCCAGCTCAAACGCAAGGTAACGCACGCAGCTCTCGAGCGAGGCCTTGGCCAGCGCCATCACGTTGTAATGCGGCACAACTTTTTCCGCTGCATAGTAGCTGAGCGTGATGATGCTTCCACCCTCCGTCATCAGCGGCGCAGCGGCGCGGCTCACGGCGATCAGCGAGTACACGCTAACATCGTGCGCAATGCGGAAGCCCTCGCGGCTGGTGTTGAGGAACGCGCCTTTCAGGTCCTCAGCAGGTGCATAGGCCACGGCATGCACCAGGATGTCGAGCTTCGCGTATTTCTCCTTGAGCGCAGCGAAGAGCGCGTCGATCTCGGCATCATTCGAAACGTCGCACTGAAAGCCGCTCGCGCCCGGCAACTCGTGGATCAGGTCCTCGGCCTCGGCCTTCATCCGCTCGTTCTGATAGCAGATAGCCAGCTTCGCGCCGGCGGCATGGAGTTTCTGCGCGATGCCCCACGCAATGGAGCGCTTGTTAGCCAGCCCGAAGATCACCGCCGTCTTGCCTGCCAGATCGATCATCGCTTTCCTAAATCCTCCGAGAAATCGCTCAAAAAATGAAAGGTGGCGCCGCGTTGTTCAGGATATCAAGCCTTCCTCAACGAACTGTCATCCTGAGTGAGTTTGCAAACCGGGGCTACCAGAGACGGGTCCTTATCGCTGGGGTGGAGAGCAAACGCACGAAGGATCCGCAGTTGCTGGGTGCCGATGCTCGGGTGCCCCATCCTTGCGCAGCTTTTGGCGCAAGGGTGGGAGACCCATGCAGCCAATCCGCCACATCTTCTCACTCACCCTCCCAAATCAATCAGCTCCACGCGTCCCACCGGCTGCCCCAGGAACCGTGACCCCAGCCGCTCGAACTTGTCCACCGAATCCGTCGCGAAGAAGCGCAACTCCGTTTGCAGCGGCTCGCTCAGCGCGTTTTTCGCCACCTGCCCATTGAACAGCCGCGCGGCCATCTCCGCCGTCGATTCAGCCGAGTCAATCACCCGCATGCTGGCCGGAGCATGATGCGCAATCGTCCGCCCAAGCATGTTCTCGATCAACGGCCGCAGCAGCGGATAATGCGTGCAACCCAGCACCAGCGCGTCGGGGCTCAGTCCGTCGCTTGTCGCAGCCGTGAGCAACTCGTCGAGATAAATGCGGATCACCTCCGCCGTCACCGGATGCTCGGTCCAGCCCTCCTCGACAAGCGGCACCAGCAGCGGGCACGCTTTCTCAATCGCCCGCAATCCCTGCGCACGGCAGGCCGCAGAGTAGGCGCGGCTCTGCACCGTCGCGTCGGTCGCAATCACCAGCACATCGCCGCTCTTTGAGGCAGTGCGTGCTGCCGCTGCGCCCGGCTCAATCACGCCCAGCACGGGAACCGGGACAGCTTCCTGAATGGCGTCGAGCGCCAGAGCGCTCGCCGTATTGCAGGCAATGACAAGAAACTCCGCGCCCTGTTCGCGCACCAGGAACTGCGCGCTCTGCGCAGCGTACCGTGCGATCGTGCGGCGCGACTTGGAGCCATAGGGCAGCCGCGCCGTGTCGCCCAGAAATGCGAATCGCGCCTGCGGCAGCTGCTTGAGCAGCGCGCGAAGCACTGTAAGGCCGCCGAATCCCGAATCAAAAACACCAATCGTTGCAGTCATATTGTTGCCAGGCCCACTCCACAATGAGTATTTAAGGCTGCGCTCCTTCGCCATCGGTCAGATCGCTGGTCAGGTACGCGCGCGTCAGGTCGGCGTGGCCGGCGAGTGATTGCCGCGCCTGGCCGTCCACCAGGAAGCGAACTTCCGTCACGCGCGGCAGGTTGGCGCGCAGCGTGGCGCAGAGTGAGAGGATCGTAAGCGTCTCCGTTTCGATTCCCGAAGGGTGGCTTGCGGCAAAGGCGCCATTCAGGTTTACCACCGCAAGCTCCGGCCCGCCGGCGCCAGATATGCCCGCCGCAGCCCCCACCGTCGCAGTCTTGCGTCCGCTGTTCACCGGCAGCAAAAACACATTCAGGATAGACTTTGCCCCGCCGGCGACCGAGTGCGCGGCTCCTGGCGCAGCGTAAAGATCCAGCAGTCTGCCCAGCACAGCGCGCGCGCGGCCGCCTTCGCTCGGAGGCAGCGGCAGCGAAAGAATGCGTGGCTCGAGCGAGTCTGTGGCATCGTTCGCCACCAGAATCGTGGCCTGTTCCATCGGAGCCACCTCCGGCGCCCGCGTCGGTGAGGAATCCTCGCCCGCCAGCAGCCGCTGGTGTGCGCGGTCGCGCAGTTGCCAAAGCTTTGCGCCCATCCCAATCGACGCAATCAGGAGAACAGAGAACAGCACCGTCTGGTAGCGGGGAATCATGGCCTCTGGCCCTCCCCTCGGGTCACAGGCGGACCCGTTGCCCCCCACTCCAGCAATCCCGCCGCCAGCGCATCGGCAATCTGCGCTTCATAGCCGGGATCGTCGATCGCCTCGGCCGGGTGCCCCGGGCTGGCATCTGAACCCCGCTCTGCCGCTTCGGGAGCAACCTCCACGGCAACCGCAGGGCAGGTCATGCTGTCGATCGTGGCCAGTTCGGTGCGGCCCAGCGTGACTGGCACGCCCGCGTGCAGCAGGGCCGAGTTGAGCGTGCCGGCCAGAGCAACGCTGCGGCCGACAACCGTAGCCTGGGCGGTCTTCCATGGTGCAAGCCGGGCCCCCGACGGCAGGTTTTCGTCGTTGGGGCGCGGGCGCGTTGTCTGGGCGCGCGCCGGCTGCGCAGCCGGCTGTAGCGACGAAATGAACAGATGCACCCCAGAACCGCTCATCGAGGCATGGAGCGTAAGGCACGCCTGCGCATTCGCGTGGTTTGCGGTTTGGGCGCGCTGCTCGGCGTCGAGCGTGGCATCGGACTCGCGCGTGGTCACAACGGTAATGCCGCGCGCAGCCAGCAGCGAGCGCAGCCGCACGCTGAAGGCCAGCGTGTAGTCCTTTTCCGGCTCTGCCTGGCCCGTCGCGCCCGTTAGCGTGCCGCCGGCGTCCGGGCCCCCATGCGCCGCGTCCAGAACCACCACGAACCGTCCGGCAGGCGCAGACGGCGCCTGCGCACAAGCAGTCGCCGCCGAGATCCCGAGTGTGATCGCAAGCATCAGCGCGGCGAGGATGAAGTATTTCAGGCCCTGAACCATGACCTCACTCCAGCGAGTAAATGGCCAGGCCGCTCAGCAGCTTGGGGTAGAAATCGGTCGACTTCTGCGGCATCACATCGCCGGCAAACGCCACTTCGCGAAGCTGATCCATCGTCACCGGGTTGATCAGGAAGCTCACGTCCGCCTCACCGCGCCGCACCTGCCCCACTGCCTCGCCGGCATCGCGCAGGTAGCGGATGTTGGTCTCTTCCCGTACCGCCTCAGCATTCAGGCCCAGCAGCCGTTCCACGACGATGGCGTGCAGGTGGGTCAGGTCGAGTTGGCGCTGCCGGGCGGGCAAATCACGCAGCGCATTGTCGATTGCTTCCGTCTTCGACTTCAGCAGCAGCGCCCCACTGCGCGTGACCGCCGCAAAGACTGGCACATTCCGGTTCTCGCTGGCATGCTTCCTTAAAGTCTCAAGCAAGGTTTCCGCATCTGCCCCGGGCAACTCCTTAACGGTAAAGAATTCCTCGGCCGCCCGCGCGAAGGATCTCGGGTCGAACTTCGCCAGCCCGTGAACCACGCGATGCGTAGGCAGGACCACCAGGCCGTCGGAGTCCATATTCACAAACGTCATCATCGCCGCCGCTTCCGGAAAATCCGGCTCGGGTAAATGAACCGGGCTGATTTCAACCTCAGCCCCGCCGTCGGCCTTAGCAGCATAGGCCGCCGTAAACTCCCTGGAATAACCGAGCGCTGTCTCATAGCGATGGTGCCCATCGGCGATGATCAGCTTTTTGTCTTCCATGGCGCTAACCAGCAGGCGCAAGGTTGCCGCATCGTTCACGCGCCAAATGCGGTTTAGAACACCGTATTCATCGGTTGCTTCGCCGTCGGCCGGGCCGTTCGCGTCAAACAAAAGCTTTTCCACCGTGCACGCGGGATCGGAGTACAGCATGAAAATCTGGCCGAAGTGCGCACGCGTCGCCTTGAGCAGCTTCAACCGGTCGGCCTTAGGCTTGGCAAGCGTCTGTTCATGCCGGAAAACCACCTGTTCGCCGTACTCATATAACTTGCCAAGGGCAATAAATCCGCGCCGCTCCTTTATGCTGCCGGTTCCCGGCGCGGTAAAGCGCTGGCTATAGGCAAACACGCATGGTTCCTTCTCTTGGATCAACACGCCCTGCTCGCGCCACGCGCGAAAATCCCGCGCCGCGCGGGTATATACGCTTTCTCCCTTTTGAGCGTCAAAGAGTTCAGGTAGTCCGAGGATGATACGGACAAGATTGTAAGGATTCCTTTGGTAATAGGCCTGCTGCATAGCAGGGGTGATCTTGTCGTAGGGCTGAGTTACAACATCATCGAGCCGGACAGTGGCAGGATTGTAGCGCCAGGCACGGAACGGATAGATGCGGGCCATGGAGGCGGTCTTGCTCCCCATCGAAACGAAATTTTGGGCCCCGGGTTATTTCCCGAAAGATGAAATCCTGGGCCATGCAGCAGGGTTGTTCAGGCCGGGCGAATGGAAAACTGCTCAGTCCCGATTGTATCCCAGTGGATATTCGGGAACGGCATTCCCGGGAGCGGAAGCGGCGCTCGGGAAACCCGCTGGGCGCCGAGGCCTGAGCCGGGCCATTCGTGGTACCATCGCGTTCTACTTCAAGGTGGCTGCGTTATGAAGATGCTTCCCTTCCAGCGCAATCGGTTCCAGGGAGGCGGTTATCCGCATCTCGTTTTCTTATGGATTTGCGCCTTCGCTGCGCTGCTGGTTGCCTTGCCCGTTCGCGCCCAGGACGATCAGTTGAACCAGGTGCACGTCAAGCCGCACGCCTCTACCTCAACTCCGGCCGCTGAGCCGCAGGGAACCGAGGCAGCTCCGGAAACCGGCAAGGACGCCCTCCGCCTGCACCCCGGGTCGTTTATCCGCATGAATGTGGATATGGTGCTGGTGCCGGTCACCGTCACCGATCCCATGAACCGGCTGGTCACTGGTCTCGAACAGAACGACTTTCAGATCTACGAAAACAACGGCGAGCAGAAGATCCGGAGCTTTGCCTGCGAGGACGCCCCCGTTTCTATCGGCATTATTTTTGACCTTTCCGGCTCCATGTCGTCCAAGCTGGTGCGGGCTCGCGAATCCATCCTTCAGTTCATCAAGACGGCTAATCCGCAGGACGAGTTTTTTGTCATCGGGTTCAACGATCGCCCTGAGCTGATCGAGGATTTCACCAGCTCGATCGACGACATCCAGGCGCGGCTGGCGACGGTGCACGCAGGCCATCGCACGGCGCTGCTCGACGCGATTTATTACGGCGTCGCCAAGATGCGCGATGCCAAGCACGAGCGCAAAGCCCTGCTCGTCGTTTCCGACGGCGGCGACAACCGCTCACGCTATACCGAGGGCGAAGTGCGCTCCAAGGTTCGCGAGTCCGACGTCCAGATTTACGCCATGGGCATCTTCGATCCTTACGCGCCCACGCCCGAAGAACGGATGGGGCCGCAACTGCTGCAAAGCCTGGCCGAGGAAAGCGGCGGCCGGCTCTTTCAGGTGGATGACATCGACGAGTTGAGCGACATTGCTGAGAAGATTTCAACCGAGCTGCGCAATCAATACGTCATCGGCTACAAGCCCAGCGACGTGAATCGCGATGGCAAGTGGCGTAAAGTGAAAGTTAAAGTGAATCCACCACCGGGATTGCCCCCGCTAACCGTCTACGCACGAACGGGCTATTATGCGCCTTTGCAATAAATTGGCATTGGCAGCGCTGCTTGCTGCGGCGCCGCTGCTCGCCACCCTGCTGCTCGCCACGTTGATCGCTGCACCGCGAAACCTGGCTGCACAGCCTGCACCCCAACAGAGCGGAAGTTCCCAGGCTGCCCAGACCAGTTCGTCGCCAAGCCAGGCCCCGCAGCTCACCGTCGACACCGATCCGGTGCGCTCGCCCGATGCCGGAACTGTGCCCGCGCCCGCCCCGCTCCACAAAGAGGGTGGCCAGGGCTACATCCTGCGCACCAACGTTGAAGAGGTGGTGCTGAATGCTACCGTCGTCAACGGCTCGCAGCTCGTCCAGAACCTGAGCAAGGATGATTTCGAAATCTACGAGGACGGCGTCAAGCAGACCCTCCTCAGCTTCCAGCACACCGATCTGCCGGTATCGATCGGCCTGGTCATCGACAATTCGGGCTCGATGTACCGCAAGCGGCCCTCTGTCAACAAGGCGGCGCTCGACTTGGTCGAGGCCTCAAACCCCGGCGACGAAGCATTTGTCGTCAATTTCTCCGATGAGGCCTTCATCGACCAGGACTTTACCGGAAATATCAATAAGCTGCGCGATGGACTCTCGCATATCGACTCACGAGGCGGAACGGCTCTCTATGACGCCGTGGTCGCTTCCGCGGACAAGCTGGTTGCCGACGCCAAGCGCCCCAAGCAGGTGCTCATCCTTATCACCGATGGCGAAGACAACGCCTCCAGCATGAGCCTGGAGCAGACCATCCGCCGCGTGCAGCAGCTCTCTGGCCCGACCATCTACTCCATCGGTCTGCTCTTCGGCGACGAGATGGATCGCGGTGAAGCCCGCCGCGCGCGCCGCGCCCTTGAACTGCTCTCCAGCGAAACCGGCGGCATGGCATTTTTCCCCAAGAACATCGAGCAGGTAGACCAGATCGCCGCCGAAGTGGCGCGCGATATCCGCACGCAGTACACGCTCGGCTACCGTTCCACCAAGCCCATGAACGTCCCCGGCTTTCGCCGCGTGGAAGTAACAGCCCGCGCCAAAGGCATGGGTAAGCTCGAAGTCCGCACCCGCACCGGCTATTTCCCCCAGGTGCACGCCCGCCAGACAGCTGAGATCACCGAACCCTAACTCACCGAGCCCTGAAGAACCTAGCCGGGACGAGGCCGGGACTTTACGCGCTGCGACACGAATCCTATGAGTCGGGCTTTGTGTCAGGGCACGACTTTAGTCGTGCCGAAAAGCCGATCAAAACGAGGCGGGCTTTAGCCCCTGCGGGATGTTTCTGCGGATTGTGATGCTCACAATGAACTTTACCCTTGAGCTTTTAAGGGCCTTGAGCTTTTCAAGAAAGGAGCAGGGCCTTTCACGCTCCTGACTATCGCCGGGTGCCGGGTGCTCCAAGTCCCGCTTTTGGGACCTGGGAAGACCGACACTCGTCGAACCAGCTTCACACCCCCGGCTGCCTTTCCAGCCACTCCTTCAGGTTCGCTTCCTGCGCCGAGCGCAACTGGATGCACCCGTTCATGCGCTCCACCGCGCGCTTGAGCGACACGTCAGCCGCTTCCACCGGATGCGTCTTGTAAAAGTTCTCCACGTCGTCGCGTTCGTCTGCCGAGCAGAAGGTGCCGGAGTACTCCACCAGGATTCCACCCATCGCTGTAGTGAGCTGCGCATGTACCTGGTCCCAATGGCTCTTGATATACTTCCACGCCTCGTCGCGGGTATCGGGATCCTGCATCGCGATAGCGAACTGGATGGCCGCGTCCTGGTTGCGCACCTTGCCCGAGACTGCGTAGTCCAGCGCGCGTTCTTCGAGCGCAGGTCTCTTGAAAGTGGCCAGCAGCCGCAGCGCAGACTCCTGAAATTCAGGATTGTGTGAGCTCTCGTAGACGTGAAGAATCCGCTCGTACAGTTGGGCATCACCGTTCTCGGCGGCGACGGCCAGCGCCGTCTGCGCCAGCGTAGGTTCAACCGACGAAGGATTGTCGAGGTACTGGTTGGCCAACCGGTTGGCATCGGCCAACACTGCGGGATCCTCGCCGATATAGCCGAGCAGGCCAAACAGGCTGGCGCGAAGCTGCTGCTTGTTTGGCGAATCGTCAGGCGCCGGCTGGCCTAGCTTCTTGTACTCCGGACCAAAGGTGCGTCGCACCCACGCGCTCAGCGCTGTCCGCTCCTGGGCGTCGGCCGCAATGTTTTCATACACGCTGCTGATGCGCCGGGAAACCGTCGAAAACACCTCGGCATCGGAATCGGACTTGAGAGCCGCAGTCAGATCGAGGAAGTCGCCCACCGGAACGTCGCCCGTGTGCACCCGTGCCCACTCGTCGCCGGCAAGGCTGATGCGCTCCATTGGCGTAAGTCCGGTTTCCGCCGCCGCAACCAGCGCCCGGTATTGCGCAGGCGCATATGCGCTGCGGTAATATCCCTTGCCGCTGGCGTTGGCAAAGAACAGCGGCGTAGCAGGGGCTTTGAGCGACGTTTCAGATGGCTTCAGAAGCTGGCACTCCTGTCCGCCGGCCGGCTGCATCTGCCGGTCAGACCCCCCAGCTGGGCTTGAAACAAAACACACCGGCACCGTCCACTTCTGGTCGGCGTTGGCATGCTCGCCCGGATCGAGGAAAAACCGCTTCTGCTGCACCGGCACGCTACCCGCGGCCGGCTCGCCAAAGGTCAATAGCGGCACACCCGGCTGGACTACAAGCGACTCCATGATCTTGTCCACCGGTTTATGACTCGTCGCCGTCTGCGCATTCCAGAAGTCCTCGGCCGTGGCATTCGCGTACTCATGCGCCGTCAGGTAATTGTGCACGCCCTGCCGGAACGTCTCCGGCCCGAGATAGTTCTCCACCATCAGCAGCACCGCGCCGGCCTTGCCGTAGCTGATGCCGTCAAAAAGCTGGTTGATCTGGTCTGGTGTATTCGCCTGCGGAGCGCGGATCGGACGCGTCGTCGGCTGCGAATCCAGGTTCAGCGTATCCTGCATGTCCGCAGCAACCATCTGCTCTACGTTCCACTCCGGGTGCATCGCCGCGACCGGCTTGTTCTCCATCCACGTTGCAAAGCCTTCGTTCAACCAGACGTTGTTCCACCAGTCCATCGTCACCAGATCGCCAAACCACTGGTGAGCCATCTCGTGCGCCACCACAATT